>JAFRRE010000015.1 GCA_017428285.1 Bacteroidales bacterium
TCTTATATAGTTCGCTTAGATTTGAGATTTTCGCATCGGATTCATACTCCATGGGCTTGTTTGCAGCTAAAAAGTGTACGTAATAGTCCGATTTCTCTTTTTCTTCAAGGCTATCGTAAAGAATACGCAAATACTCAGCTGTTTGTATTTGTGAAACTGCATCATCCTTATTAAAAAAAACTGGTTCCAAAAAAAGACGTGCAGAGTCAAATTGTCTTTCTTCAAAATAAATATCACCAATAAGCATATAACGCGTCAGCCTTTCGTCGTCATCAGCAGCCAAAACGACCATCTGCTTCAAGCGTGTTAGGGATGCTTCGGTTTGATGTGTCATTTGATAGGACAATAAGGCTTTTGATGATACAATGTCTCTATAGTATAGATTTGTCGAGTCGGGTATGTTTACCAAAGCTTGCGTATAATTATAGTCTGCACTATCCTTGTCGCCTTTCGCATCATACTGTTTGCCTATGCGGTATAAGGCATTGGAGACGCTATACAATGAAATGGGTGAGATAACGGAATAATCATAGGAATGCCTGTAGCAATCCAAAGCGGGTTCCATCATATACTGATCTTCAAACATTTCCCCAAGTCGATTGTAGGTATAGGTCATGAACTTCGCCTTTTTTCCCACCAGGTCTTTTTCCTGGAAACGGCTTTCCATCAGTTCCAAGGCTTTCAGATATTCCGCACAAGCCTGCACAATGCTGTCTTTTTCGTAATAGCCTACGCCGTTGATGTAGTGGGCGCGGGCGGCGAGGAAGGCACAACGTTTAAAGGACGGCCCTTCGACTGGCTCAGGGACCTGCATAATACTGTCAAAATAAGCCACCGCCTGTTGCAAAGCGGGGCGGTTAGTTTGCTCACAGTCGTTTTTATAAAGCAACTCCGAAATCAGCAACTGGCAATAGTGCCCGTCAAAAGTATCAAGTTCTTCCGCCTCAGGACTAACGACGAACTCCTGCAGCAGCACAAAAGCGCTGTCAGCCCGCCACCACATCAGCGAGTCAATCTCGGCCAATGCCGCATGGGCAATACTTCCATGCCCTTCTATTTGTCGTGCATCCTGTCTTCCACAATAGGGGAAAAGCAGCAGCACCAATAATATTCCTATGACATTCAAGCACTTGTTCATGTTACTCACTTACGTGACACTTCGCAATGAAACCACCCCAGAGCTGAAGTCCGGGGTGGTTTCTTTTTCAATCGTTATTCGTTCCACCACACCTTGGTCTGCCTCGTGTCGCCATGCGACATGCGGGCCAATTCTTTGGTGTAGTTCTCATAGTTGTATTCGATTTCCTTCTGGGGATATTCCATGCGGAACGAAGTCAGCTTGGCGTGGTCGGTGGTGGTCGGCGTCGCCATGGTGCGGCGTGCCAAGGCCCAGGCTTCCCAAGGCTGACGGAAGAGGTTGAGCCAACGCTGTTGATAGATGAGCTCCAAATAAGCCTCGTTAGAATAATCGAAGTCGAAGTTCATATACACGGCATTGTTCATCACGTTAGAAGCCATATTGTTACAGTACGACCAAATATCCAGATTCCCAATAAAGCTGGTATATTCTGGATAGAAAAAGGTCCAACGGCTAGTGTTTTGTGGCATGTGTGCCCAAAAGAGACAAGACTGGTAGATGCCTTGGAAGAGCATCTGGTCAATGTCCATGCTCGAGAGGGTGATGCCGCCGATGCCGCGCGCACCAATCTCAGCCTTCATGAAAAGCACATCGGCGTATGTGACTAAAATCTGCGGTACATATTTCTCATCACGGGTGAGATAGTAGTTGAAGGGCGAAAAGAGACACGAAGGGCCTTTGAAGGTATAGTTGCCGTCGCGGCTTTGAGCGTAGGGGGAACCACCTTCGGTGGGCGTCTCGAGAGTACGAATCTGCGGGTAAGGCCGCCAGGCACCATCGGGGAAGCTGTCGTTTTTGTGGCTCGTGTCGAAGAAGAGGTAGGTACGGTAGTCGAAGATGCCGCTGCCGTCCATGTCATCGGTCGAAGAGAGACAGCTCCAGATGGTCTCGCCCATGCGCAGATGCTTATGTTCGCGGAACGACCAGTTGTTGTCCCAACTCGTACCCAACACACTGGGCCATAAGCAGATGCCTCCACCCAAAGGCGAACCACCTGATGAACTCATCTTTGAATACATGAAATTGTACGCCTCCACCAACAAAGGCGTGGCGTAGTCGGGATCCTTGTCGTACATACGCAGACCGTGACGCAAAATGAGCGAGTTGGCAAATTCGGCCCAAAGCGTGTAGTCGTTGTTGAGCAGCACTTCGTAGGGCAGCTTGTAATACTCGTTGCCGCTAGCGGTGGTGACGGAGTCAGCATGCAAGAGGTCACGCGACCAAACCAGCTCTTCCAAAAGCGATTTGTAGATGCTCTCCTGGGTGTCCCATTCAGGTTTCATTGTTGCCTGTGAAGAGGCATTTTCCCAGATTCGCCCAGCTTGAGTATAAGGCATGTCACCGAAGATATCCGTGACTTTAAAAGTCTGGTAAGCTTTCAGTATGCTGAGTTGGGCGCGTGCTTTGTCACATACGGCACTGTCGGCCTGCTCCTCGCAGTAGCTGTCGAAACGTCTCTCAAGCTCACGGATATTGGACAGCATAAGGTAGTAGTCCGACCATACGTTTGAGGTTCCAATCTGGGAGTTGCCCCAAGCCTCAGAAGTCAGGGCACCGAGTTCTGTTTCGGGATACCAAATCTCGTTTTGCAGGTAGAACTGCTCGTTCATGCTCTGCTGCAAGGAACTGACCACGCCATTAAACAAGGCCTCGACGGTCGTCCCTGTTGGCGAGAACGGATTTTGGTTCATCTCTTCGAAGTTCTTTGTACATGATGCCAAGGCAAATACTGCACAAACTATAAATAAGCTTCTTTTCATGGTGATTCTATTCTTTTTGACGCGAGACTTCGGGACACGGGACTTCGGGACATTGTCCGTCTCGCAGTCTCGTAGTCTCGCAGTCTCGTGTCATATTGTTTTGCATTGTTTTGTGATTAATTACAAACTGACTTTAAGGTTTATCATAAACGAACGTGAACCAGGATAAGAGGCATACTCGAGGCCTTGGGCGTTGCCTGAGCCTTGGGTGCCTTCGGGGTTGATATTGTCAGGTAAGGTCTTGTAGAAATAGAACAGGTCACGACCCACGAGGGAGATGGAAGCCTGCTTGAAGAAGTTCTGCTTATCAAGCCACTTGCGGGGGAAGTCGTAGGTTAACGAAAGTTCACGCATCTTGATCCAAGTGTTGTTCACGATGCCCGGGGTGCTGAGGATGTTGCCCCAACCACCGAAGTTAGGCATGTATTTGTAGAGGTAATGCACCACATGGTCGTTCTCAACGGCCTCGCCCGTCTCGGTGTTGATGCAATAACCCGGTAAAATGATGCCATAGTTGCCGAGCAGCTCACCGTTTTCTTCATAGGGCAAACCGTTGCCTTCGCGTTCATAAAGGGTTTCGGGGCTTTGGCCGGTCTGCATACCCACCACATAGGAGGCGCAATAGATCTGACCTCCCAGCTTGGCATCGACCAAAGCATAGAGCGACCAGTTCTTATAGGAAGCCCTCATGTTGATACCGCCCGTCACCAAAGGTGCGCAGTTGCCAACCGGTACGCGGTTGTCGGTCTTCAGATAAGTGGTACCCGTCTCATTGAGTAAAGGCATGGGTTTGCCATTGGCATCGTAGAATGGTCCCACGACGGAGCCATCGGGCATGGTGTATTCGTACACATAGTCCCATCCGTAGATGGTGCCGTACTCCTCCCCTTCTTCCACAGCGATAGCAGGGCCATTGGAGCCCCAAATCTCGGAAAGCAGGTACATATCGGAGCCTGCCAGGTCGACAATGCGGTTCTTGTTGCGGGCGAGGTTCATGCCCACCTGAACGCCATAATCCTTGCCTTGGGCAATGTCGTAAGTCAAAATGGCCTCAATACCCTTGTTGGTCACCACACCTGTGTTAATGGTCACGTTGTTGGCACCCGATGAGGGAGCAAGCGGCGAGGAAAGGATCTGGTCCCAAGAATAGATGTCGTAATAAGTGAAGTCCATATTGAACCTCGCACCCAATCCGAGATCGAAGCCTAACTCATAGGCGCGTTGACGTTGGGGCTTCAACTCCAAAGGCGGCACAACGGTAGGCAAGGCGGCCGACAGCTGATGACCAAAAGAGCCCGTACTGTAGGTATAAGTTAGCTGGTACGGATCGGTGTCGCTGGCGGTCTGTGCCCACGAACCGCGTAACTTGAGGTAATTCACCGGACCCCAGTTCCAGTTCTTGAAAGCCGAGGTCGGGATAAAACTCAAGGTGGCAGAGGGATAGAAATAGCTGTTGTTGGTGATGGGCAAGGTCGACGACCAGTCGTTACGACCTGTAACATCCAAGAACAACCAATCGCTGTAGCTCATGTTGAAGAAGGCATAAACCGAGTTGACTTGCTTCTCCCACCGTGACTCACCAAAAGTGCGTTCCGTGGCGTTGGAGTAGTTGCTTATGGCGTACAGATTGGCATAAGCCCATTTACCCGAAGTGCCATTGAGGCCATCGCGGTAACCATAATACTGTTCGCCACCCATCGAGAAGCGCACATTGAACTTCGAACCGAAGATCTTGTCCTTGTATGCCGTGAGCAGGAAGTCCATGTCTCGGGTCACTGAATTCGACTTACTCTTTGAGTAATAGCCGCCCGCCATGCCATCGAGGGTGGTGGGCTTATGCTTGGTAGTGTAGTCGTCGGCAGTCCAGTCCAAAGCTACCTTGGCGCTGGCACTCAACCAAGGCGTGATGTCGTACATCAGACGGACTGAGCCGTACATCTTGTCGCGGTCGAGAGTAGTATTGTTGTTGTAGAACGTCCAAAACGTACTGTTGTAGATGTACATATAAGGATAACCGTCAAATTGGTTCATTGTGCCGTCCTCGTTCTCGTAAGATGTGACCTCAAGGCCTTTCCAGCTACGAGGCCAGCTGTAAAGCAAACCTTTGTTGAAGTTGCTGTTTGACTCACCGATTTCAGGCGAGTTGAGGCGGAAGTAATCTAAATAGTTAAACGAAACATCGACCTTGATTTTCTCTGATACATTAATCAAGGTACCTACATTGACTGTGGTCTGCTTCAGGTTGCAGTTGTCGATGATGGCGTCGGTGCGTGAGTCGGTGAAAGAGACGCGGACGCTACCGAAGTCACCGGCATTTTGGAAGGCCACATTGTGGTTCATCGTGTGACCGTTCTTGAAGAGCATCTTCAGGTTGTCGGGCTGGGGGTCGTACTTCCGCACCTCGCCATCCCACCAAAGAACGCTCTCGCCGTTCATCGCAGGGCCCCAGCTTTGGGCGCCGCCGTAGTAGCCGAAGGTGGTGTTGGTAGGCTCGCCGGCAGGACCATTGTCGACGCTATAAATGCCTGGATATTCATAGACTTGGTTACCATCCTCATCCGTCATTCCCTCAATGGGTTTCAAAGTGGGCGTGCTAAAAGTGATGGGGCCACCAGCGCCATATTTGTTTTGCACATCGCGATAGAGATAAGGCGTAGTAATCTTGAAGCCAGCCGAATAGCTGATGCCAAGGCCACGTTGTTTCGAACCTTTCTTGGTGGTAATGAGTACCACACCGTTACCGCCACGCGAACCATAAAGAGCCGCTGCCGTAGGGCCTTTCAGGATGTCGAGGCTCTCAATGTCTTCTTGGTTGATGTTATTAAGGGCAGTACCCCAGTCGCGGCCACCGCTCCAATCGGTGACACCACCTTCGTTGGTCATCGGCACACCGTCTACCACGATGAGGGGTTGGTTGTCACCAAAGATGCTGTTGTTACCACGGATGGTGATACGTGATGAGCCACCATCGACACCGTTTGGGTTGATGATTTGCACACCCGCCGAACGGCCACTCAAAGCACTGATGACGCTTCCCGAACCAGATTTGGCAATGAGTTCGCCGCCGATTTCCTCGGTGGCATAACCCAATTCACGTTTCTGACGCTTGATGCCGAGTGCGGTAACCACCACATCATCAAGCGTTTGTGAGTCTACCTCAAGGGTGACATTGATTTTGTTCTTGCCTTTGATGGCCACTTCTTTAGTCTTGTAACCTACAAAGCTGAACACCAGCACATCTTTGCTGTCGGCATTCAAGCTGTAGTTGCCATCCATGTCGGTCACAGTGCCGTTAGACGAGTTCTTCACCTGAATGGTGACGCCTGGCAAACCGTAGCCATCATCGCTTGACACAACCTTACCGCTCACCGTAATGCTTTGTGCAAGGGCGGCAAAAGGTGAAATCATCAGAGCGAGAAAAAGTAAAAGTAGAGTTTTTCTTTTCATATATTAAACGTTTAATACTTTGGGGACAAAAATAGAAATTATTCTTGTTGGTCTCGCAAAATAATGAAAATTAACCCTGATATACGTGTAGGGCTGCCATAATATGACAGCCCTACAATGGAATTATGTTGCGGCTGCCATGATATGACAGCCCTACAGACCAGAATTAATCAATTACCATCTTCTGCGTCTTGACCTTCTCGCCTTGGATAAGACGTAACACGTACACACCAGGTGTCATTCCGTTTGTAGAGACGTTGCGCGCAACGTCTGTACTAACAATAACATGTCCCAACACATCCACAATTTGCAACACAGCATCATCCTCGGCACCCGTGACAATAATGTTCCCATTGTTGATAAAGGCAAAGGTCCCATTGTCGCCGTTTGCGTCCTCGCAGACGGAAAACACCAAGCGGAACCGCGAAGCATAGTCTGTTGATTTAGCCTCAAAGGTGTAATTCGGTTCAACGAGCAAATCCACATCCGCGCCGATGAGGTTGTCGATAAGATGCAGATAGTCAAATTCCATGTTGTCAGTGTTAACATTAATAGTGTAAGTACCGTCCTTAGCAGCCTTGAAATTAACAGGCTGCTCGTTGCCCTCACAAGGCACGATGGCGATTTCCTGATGGTTTTGTGTGGCGAACACCTTGGTACGCTGTTCTTTGAGTGACATTTTCTCCAAAGGCTCACCCTCCATCTTCACAATGAGGCGGTCGATGAGTTTGCCATGGTCCGAAAGTTCCACACGGATGGATCCGCTTCCATTTGCCTTTATGCCGCGACCCGGATTGAAGGTGACAGAAGCCCCTTCGCCTGTGGCCTTCACGAAGAAGCCTTCGGCGGGTTGCAATGGATTATCCTCGTTGATTTCGCTTACGATAAGGTTATCGTGCGTTTCATTCAGCTGATAGCAGCCTTCGGCCACATTAGTGCTGCCGTAGGTCGTGACATTATGTACAAACGGATTGCCCACGAGATTGAAGCCTTTCAGTTGTCCTGCTGATTCGGTATAACTCAATGGAACGCTCACTGCGGCAGAACCGCTCTCAAGTTCACCGACGAATGAAAAAGAAGCATTGTTTGTTGCACTTTGGTCTGATGTTCCATAGAGCCTGAAAGCAAAGCCGACACCTTGTTCTGTTCCACCATCTAAAGCATAATTCCATGAACCCTGCCAGTATTGTAATCCATTTCCTGTATTCTCCGTATTAGGAATGGCTACAGGAATACCCCAAGTCCCCCCAGTCAATTTCCACACTAAATAATAGCAGCCAACTTCAAGTTCAATATTCAAGTTGTCTGCTGTAATTTTCATTATTGGTTTATTCGTGGCAAAAGTGTTGTCTGTTCTATAACAATTGGTCCAATTGGTGACTGTCAAAATATTAGAATCCATGTCGCCCCAAATAGGTTGTCCACCATTCATTGGATTGCCATCGTAGATTTGGGCATATAAACCAGTAAATGTAGAAATGGTGTCAGAATTTGTCTGGAAAGCATAAACTTCTATGCCATTTATAACTGTGGTAGTATTTATGATAAAGTCATCAGCTAACTTTTGTGTTGCATTAAAACCAGTTGTACCTTGCGAGCCTTGCAGAACCGAAGCATCGTGCCCGTCAATCAAGCCTCGATCTGTTACATAGACAGCTTGGTCGAACACACAGTTTTGAACGCCACTATTAGCATACAGATACCCCTTCCCCGCCTCCAACTGGTTGAAATTGTTTGCTGTATATTCTTGGTTCATCCAGTAATGTGTAGGCTCGTCGTAATAATACAAGTCGTAATCATTGTTGAGCAAATTCATTACCGAAGCCACATAGCCTGTATCGACAAGCGGGAAAGAAATCAAGTTCCAACCGTCATTCGTCGCATCGTAGGCATCCACCGTTTTTCTCACCGTGGCCATGACACCTTCGCTGTGATGGACAACCTGTCCACCGTCTTCAATCACAAGACCGAATGGATTAGGCGAACCAAGCGTTTGGTCAACGGTGAGTATCGCGTTCGGCATCACGGTCACCACATGGTTACCATAATTATAGATTGACCCGACATTGACATCCGTATCAATGATTACATCGGACTGAATATCAATGCCCATCGTGTCAGTAGGCACGCCTTCGGGTTCCCAATTGGCGGGGTCAGACCATACAATTGTACCACCGCCACCCGTAAAGCGTTTCATAGGTTCAAAATTGGCAACCATAACCTTGTCCTCGTCAATTGTGAACGCATAACTATGTATTTGTGTGACCACTTCACCGTTGCATGTCCAGTTGAGGAAACGGCAGCCTCTGTTGGGTATGGCTCTCACAATGCATATCGTGGTGTTGCAATCGGGTTGTTGCACGATGACAGCCCTTCCCAAATGTTCAGGGTTGGCTTTCGCGACAAGAAAATACTCCGATTCTGTGTAATTAGTGAATTCCGACCAATACTCCGCTACTTCATAGTCCTCTTGGAAACCACATGGTACACCTACAGGAATTCCTCTATCAATGCCAAAGAAAGCATCTTCCCCTCCTACAATTGGCGGCACCTCAATGTATGACCTGATAAACTGGAAACCTCGACAACCGTAAAATGCCCTATCATCAATGTTATTCACCGAACTGGGTATTTCCAGTTTGCCAATCAACCCCATATTCGTAGTACTATTATAGAACGCCCCGTATCCTATAGTTTCCACTGCATCGCCCAGAACTAATTGACAATGTTGAGAATTATGATTGGCAAAAGCATAAATAGGTATTTGAGTGACATTATCTCCGATAACAATTTCATTCAAGGAAGTATTATTATAGAATACAAAATAATATTGGCCTTCTGCTTCGACATACCCCATATTCTCACAATTAGAAGCATTAAAATGAATTGATGTAATGCTTCTACAATTGCTAAAAGACGCTGCACCAACAGAAGTCACAGAATTGGGAATTATAAGGTCACCTGTGAAGTTTCCATAATAGAACATATAATTCGGAATCCTTTGTACATTATTGCCTATCACAAGATTGCCACCACAACCATAAAATGGTTCATAAGAACTATTAGAAAGATCATTGCAATTTGTAGGATTATAATGCACAGTTGCGAATCCACTGCAATCTCGGAAAGCCTCTCTACCTATTGTAGTTACAGAATTACCGATTACCAGATTGCCAGTAAAACCACTACAATAACGAAAAGCATAATCACTTATCGATATCACAGAATTAGGTATAGTCAAATTGCCAGAAAAGCCGCTGCAATTATAAAAGGCAGCACCTCCAATTGTGGTTACAGAATTCGGAATGACAAGATTGCCTATTAAGCCACTGCAACCATAAAATGTACTACCATTAATCGTAGTAAAAGATTCATTATCTGGCAAAGTCAAGGTTCCGTCGAATCCACTGCAATTATAGAAAGCAGAAGCGCCTATCGTGGTTACAGAATTCGGAATGTTCAAATTGCCTGTGAAGCCACTGCAACCAGAGAATGCACTGGCTCCAATGGAAGTCACGGAATTGGGTATAGTCAAATTGCCAGAAAAGCCGCCTAAACCTCCGAAAGCATAATTGCCAATTGATGTCACGGAATTACCTATGGTCAGGCTGCCCGTAAAGCCGCTGCAACCAGAAAAAGCCCCAACGCCTATCGAGGTCACGGAATTGGGGATGGTTAGGTTGCCCGTGAAGCCACTGCAATTGTCGAAAGCACCACCACATATCTCCTTTACAGAATTATAAATTGTCAAATTGCCTGTGAAACTTCCATCAGAAAACAACCAACTTGGAATCTTCTCCACATTATCTCCAATTGTAAGACTTCCACCACATCCTTCAAAAGGCGGATAAAGGGTAGCTGAAACCAAATAACCATCGGCATTATCTATATTTGCATCATAATAAACAGCCGTTAGATTTGAACAGTTCTTGAAAGCGTTTCTTCCAATATATGTAACAGAATTGGGGATAGTCAGGCTGCCCGTGAATCCGCTACAGTTCTGGAAAGCGTAATCGCCAATCGAAGTCACAGAATTGCCAATAGTCAAGTTGCCCGTGAATCCGTTGCAATTATGGAAAGCATATTTACCAATTGTGGTAACAGAATTCGGAATAATCAAATCGCCTATAAAACTACAATTACTAAACATACCTTCATTTATGCTTTCTACATTATCTCCAATTAGTAAAGGTCCGTTAATATTTTGGAAACTACTTCTGCCATCAGCATTTATAGCATTGTAAATCAATCCTATGAAACCATTACAACCTCCAAAAGCCGCTCCAAGATAGGTTACCGTTTCTGGTATCGTTAGGTATCCCGATAATCCACTACAATTCAGGAAAGCACTATTATATATATGAGTTACCGAATTCCCAATGGTGAGACTCGTGAAGCCACTACAATCACGGAAAGCAAGAGTTCCTATTGTAATCACAGAATTTGGGATAACCAAATCACCCGTGAACCCTGTACAACCTGCAAAAGCGCCAGAATACCCTCCTACAACAGGATCATCAATAGATATAACAGAATTTGGTATTATGAGTTCGCCCGTAAGACCGCTACAACCTGTAAAAGCACTTCCACCAATTCTCGTTACATCATAAGTATGAGTAACTCCCTTATTGTTTGTATAAGTTACAGAAGAAGGAATGACAAGACTTCCTGTCGCATTTGTGCCATCTATATGACCTTCCACAATCGCTGTTAATGTATTGTGGTTCAATTTATATAATAAATCACCTATTGTGACATGAGACCAATCAGCATACATTTTCCCCATCCCCACCACACTCAGCAGCAGGACAAGCAGGGCAGTACGCAACGCCCTTTTCCGTTGTAAATCTTTTACTTGCATATTACTTTGTTTTTAATGTGTCTTCCTTTTGTTGTTTCCAAGATGGCAATTAAAAACATGGACTTTTACTTTTCTAAGTTGATCACTGAGGCCTTCGACTGCCGATACCACAACTTACTAGTAAAGCCCATGTGGAAAACACATGAGCTTAGCTTTACCACTTGTGGTATCATGAAAGTGTCGAAGTTTCAGTGATACAAGCTTTAAGCTAATGCTTTGTTTTTAATATGCCGTTTTTCGTTAATGCGCCCGATGCGCTGTATTCATTTTAATTTTATTTGGTTAGACTTTTTGGGGTGTTTGTTGGGGGCAAAGGTAAGGAAAATTTGAAAAGATGAGCAAGTTTGGCGAAATTTTGTATTTTTGCAGCAAGAAAGGAGGAAAAATATGTCGTACAGTGAAATGGCCCAACTCGAATTGATGAATGCCCTGAACAGCATTAATTCAGAAGCAGAACTGAATGAGTTCAAGGATTTGGTGGCAAGGTATTTTGCCGCAAAAGCCCAAAAGGCGATTGATGCCCTATGGGACGAAGGTGTTATCGATGAAGAAACTATAGAGCAATGGGGCACAGAACATATGCGTACCCCCTATCGTTATGCGTCGCATCGTTCTTGATACCAACTGTCTTTTGCAGTCATTGCCATCTAAAAGCCCGTATCATAAGATATGGACAGATGTGTTTTGTGGCAAAATCAGTCTTTGCGTAAATACGGAAATTTTGGATGAATACGAAGAAATCCTTTCCCAAAAAATCAACAGCGAAGTGGCAATCAATGTAGTGGAAGCCATCGCACGGTTACATACTACTATTTACCAAGAAATCTATGTCCATTTCGGCCTAATTCAAGATGATGAGGACGACAATAAGTTTGCAGATTGTGCAATAGCCTCTGGTGCCGAATTTATCGTAACAAATGACAAACACTATAACATTCTGAAAAGTACACCTTGGCCAAATATTAAGGTTATGAACATCAAGGAGTTTATCGAATTGTAATAATCTCTTGTTTGATTTGGAAAAACGAAACACATCTTTTTTCAAAAAACCGCATAATCTTTCGTGCAATTTTCGCATTTTTGCAGAAACAAACATTTATGTCAAATATCCAAGAAGAACAAATCTATTCGGAAAGAACCGAAAAAGAAACCGATAAGAAATGCCCCAACTGCGGCGCTACAGTCATCTTCGATCCCGCAACGGGTGGTATGCATTGCGAGTATTGTGGCTACACGTGCGAGCTGCCCAAAGCTGACACTGAGAATGAGATCTGCGAGATGGACTTCGAGGCGGCCATGCACACCGAAAGCTTCAACTGGGGTGAGCAGAAAAAAGAGGTGCAGTGCAAGCAATGCGGTGCTGTGACGGTGTATGATGCCCTCGAAACCGCAGCTGTGTGCCCCTTCTGCGGCTCCACCAGTGTGATGCCCGCCGCCAATGAGAACACAATTGCTCCTGGTGCGGTGTGCCCCTTCGCCATTTCCAAGGAACAAGCTGGTGACCGTTTCACCAAATGGCTCAAAGGCAAGCTGTTTGCACCCAGAAAGGCCAAGCGGAGCGCCCGCCCCGAATCTTTCACAGGCGTGTATCTCCCCTATTGGACCTACGATGCACAGACCACATCCAATTTTACTGCACGCGCTGGTTATGACCGCATTGTGAAAGACAAAGACGGCAATAGAAAAACGGTTACTGATTGGCGACATGTTAGCGGCATCTATCAGGAGTTTTTCGACGATGTGACCGTCATGGCCTCGAAACGTCAAGCCGACTCGGGCGTGAGAGCCTGTGAGCCTTTCGATTTCTCGAAACTAGTACCTTATTCCCCACAAGTGGTGGCTGGCTTCATTGCAGAACGCTATTCTATTGGCCTTAAGGAAGGCTGGGAATCAGCGCAAAAAACCATCCAGTCGCGGCTGCATTCCGACATTTCCTCTTACGTTCGCAGGCATTGGAATGCCAACCGCGCCGATTCGGTCAGATTCTCTACACTCTACAGCAACATCACCTATAAATACCTCCTTGTCCCCACTTGGATTTCCTCGTTTAAATATAAGGACAAAGTGTACCAGTTTGCGGTGAATGGCCAAACTGGCAAAGTGGGCGGCAAGGCTCCTGTCTCGGTATGGAGAGTACTCATTGCTATCGCCCTCGGTATTGCTCTTATCGCCCTTCTGGCCTATCTGGCTTGATAGATTTCAACCTTTATTCCAAAAGGCTCTCAAGGTCTTTCAAGGCCTTGCGGGCCGACATGCCCTGATGCAGCACTTGATAGGTTTTCTCGGCAATGGGGAGCTGTCGGCGTTGTTCCTCAGGAAGGAATGGTAACAAGGCGGAAGAATAATAACCTTCGGCCACCATAGTCATCTCGTTGAGGGCAGTCTTTACCGTGTTGCCACGACCAATCAACACACCCAGCTGGCGGTTGCGACTGTGGCTGGAATAGCATGACACCAACAAGTCGCCAAAGAAATTGGAGGGATTGAACTTGGTGAGGTCGTTGACGCTCTGCGGGGCGAGCAAGAAATACATTTCCTTGATGCAGTTTGAGACCAATACAGCGATGAAATTATCGCCATAGCCCAAGCCCATCGCCATGCCAACCATCACGGAATAAATGTTTTTCAAAACAGAGGAATGCTCCAAATAGTGCATGTCTCTCAGACAGTTGACCTTTATGAAAGGCGTCTTCAGTTTTTCACCCACAACTCGGGCATTGCCTATGTTGGAACATGCGAAAGTCATGTAGGTAAGCCTTCCATGGCCCACCTCCTCAGCATGAGTGGGACCACTGATGAAGCATAATTGCGCATCCGTCAAACCATAGTTTTGTTTCAGATAATCCGTAACAAACAGATTCTCTTCGGGAATGATGCCCTTGATGGCAGAAACCACCATCTTGTCTTGCAAAGGAGTTTTCAAATCGGAGAGATAACACTTCAGATAGGGTGCAGGCATCACCAAAAAGATGATGTCGGCCTTGTCGACAGTTTCATTCACATCGTCGGTGAGATGAATGCGGCTCATGTCGAATTCAACATCGGAAAGATAACGACAGTTGCGGCCTTCGGTGCGCAACGACTCAAGCACTTCCTGATTGCGGACATACCAACAAACAGACGACTCGTTCATAATCAACACTTTGGTGATGGCTGTAGCCCAACTGCCGTGTCCGATGACGGCGCAACGCGATGTCTTTTGGATAAGCGGACCCATAATATTATTCTCTGTTTGATTTATGCATATTTACGCACCAAGTCGGAGTGCAAGAATTCTGTGTCGATCTTTTCGAAAATCCGTTTTTCCTGCTGACCGATCGTCTCTAGCAACTCTGACATCTCCCTCAAGGTGATGTTGTCGCTCTTCATGTAACGACGGCTGTCGAGGGAGAATTGACGCCACGAGTCGGCATCGGCATTCATCAGATTGGCGCAGTCGGCCAGCACTTCACTGCCAAACAACTCAGCGGCTTCGTTGAGAAAGTCAGCGTACATGTAACGATGGCCTGCTCCACCTGTTCCCGTCGTCTCAATCAACCGATAAATCCAAAGCAAAATGAAACCTATCAGATTCTCGGAGAACCACACCTTCCACATCTTGAGGCTTCTGGCAAAACAATGCAGACCTGTCCAGCCATAGAAAGGAACAGGCACTCGAAGCATCCTTCGGCACGACTCCTCAAGACCTTGTATTACGGCAGGCTTGAGATCCTTTTTCTCGCCAAAACCTTTAGGAAGCGGGTCGATATAGAACATTTTGCCATGGGGTGCAGCCAAACCGGATACAAAACGACTTTTGCGCATGACATCTTCTGTCAAGAACACATAGTCATCGGTGGTCAAACGCGTGTCGGAATCGGCGATGGTGTAATTCGACCCCTCTTTGCCGATGACCGTGAGCACATGTCCGTTAAAGTTTGACTCGTTGACCACAGGCGAAAAATAGTGAAGACGAGCCACATTGACCACCAAACCAACCGGTATCTGCTTATCGACCAATTCATCGAGGGCCTTCATCGACTTGTTGACACGGTTGCCAAATTCCGCATAATGGAACCCTATGCCCATCCTTTCACAATAGTTCTTTGCAATCAGTCCGGGGCGGATACGAAACATCGGCAACTTCACGCCTCGCATCCTCAAGAAAGGTGAATAAACAAAATTGAATCCCGAACCTATGCCGAAGGCCATGGTCTCGCTCATCCCTTCGTAGCCATAGTATTTCAGCATATTTAGAAGCGTACCTGTCTCGCAATGCTTCTTCCGCTGATTGGGATAATTCTCTATGGCCATGACTTTTGAGGTATTTAGATAATTTGGCGCAAAATTACTACTTTTTCTTATTACTAATCCAAATGCCTGTTTTTTCCAACGAAATATGCCCTTTTCTAAATTTTTATGAAGTTTTTGTATCTTTGCCGCTCGATTTTGAAAGGAAACATCGCTCATATCCGTCAACATGGAAGAAACCTTAGGTTTATATGAAACATTCAGGGCAGCTGCAAAAAAGTATTCCGATAAGGTTGCCTTGAGTTATTTTAAGACGGATACGAGGTTTGGAGATTTATTGGAACACATCGACATTACAGCCTTAGCTTTCAGGAAACATGGGGTGAAACGAGGCGACATCATCTGTCTTGCACTGCCTTCGATGCCCGAGTCATTGATGTGTTTCCTTGCCCTGAACAAAATCGGCGCCATCCCCTGCATGATCGATGTCAGATACACGCCCGAAGAGTTTTGCAAGATTGTCGACAGGACACATTCCAAAATGTTGTTCATCATGGGACTTTACGCGGCCAATCTAGCCACCGCCGATGCCCAGCTCAATGTGGAGAAAGTCGTGGTATGTTCAGGTGCCGATTCCATTCCTGGGATTTCTTTCTGGTTTGGATTAGGTGAATGGTTCAACGGACGGAGAAAAGTGTTTCGCAAACATAAAAAATTCTGCCACTGGAAAGACTTCTACAACACAGCGCAAGGCAAAGATGAAACCGAGCCTTACCATTGGTTGCCCGATGAAATGGCCGCCTTGTTCCAGACCTCTGGCACAACCGGTACTGTGAAAAGCGTGATGCTTTCCACAGAGAACATCATGCACTCCGTGTTTCCCGACCCGCCCGTGCTCAACAATATTTCGAGCGACGATACTGCACTATGCATCTTGCCTATTTTCGCTTTCTTCGGGGCGAATACCTTGTTGCTGCCTTTATTCAATGGCTTGCGTGTCATCGTCATCCCCATTGCACCACGGAAAGAATTCTTGAAACTGCTTACCCAATATAAACCTCAGCATGTCTTCTCGGTGCCAGCCTATTGGGATTTCGTCAACGAGGAAAAAGTGGTCAAGGAAGACTTCTCCTACTTGAAATCCATCAATGTGGCGGGTGACATCTTGAACACCGCTTTTGAGAAGCGCATCAACGAATGTCTGCACCAAGGTGGGTGCCACTACGACCTCACGAAAGCCTACGGCATGACCGAGACAGCAGGCATCATCTCGTTCACACCGCAAGGTAGCGAGAAACAATATGTACAAGGCTTTTCGGGCCAACCCGTGACATGTTATGTAGTCAAAACCTTTGATGATGAGATTTGCGTGCACTCGGAGATGGAGTTTCTCGGGTACTACCAAAACGAAGAAGCTACGCAACAACTCATCCAGACCCACTCTGATGGCCAACAATGGCTACATACGGGCGACATAGGCTATGTGGACAAAGAAGGCAACATCTTCGTGATCGGCCGCAAGAAGCGCATGATCGTCCGCCATGACGGCTCCAAGGTGTTTCCCGTGGAGATTGAGGAATGCCTGATGCAGCACCCCTCGGTGACGGCTTGTGCTGTGGTGCCCATGCAAGACCCCGACCATTCGGAGAGCCATCTGCCCAAGGCCTTTGTGGTACTGAAGGATTCCGACATCCAAACCACCATTAAAAAACTGATGGCCTACTGTGAGATGAACTTACCAGTTCACCTCGTTCCAGCGGCCATCGAGTTGATTGATACCTTGCCGATGAACGGCAATGGGAAGGTTGATTACAAGAAACTGATCAAAGACTAGAAATTGACGCTAAAGGTCATTCCGTACGCCATATTTCCTTGTGATTGTGGTACATTTACGGGCATGACAGCAGGTGAAAAACGACAGGAAATAGCCGTTTTTTTATTGTTTAGGTTGTAATCATCGGCAATTCCACTGATTTTTCCAGCACCTATTCCACGAAGGATATATCCTGAAGGTATCAGTAGGAAACTATTTAGGTATGCTGAAATACCCACAACATACATTACAGCGCCAGTCGTTCTTATAAATTGAGACTCTTCGTACATACTTAATATTAATCCAGTAAGACCCAGTCCCATTCCAGCACCAAAAGCAATCCAACCACCTGTTTTTACTCCATTTCCAACTTTGTATAGAACTCTTCCAGTTTGATAACTATTATAAACATCTTCACTTAGAAGTTTCTGTAGTTCCACATCGGGAATCACTTCATTATTCTGTACAAAACAAAGGTGATAGTCATCTCGTACCATTTTTTTCGAGATGTCGTTTTCCTGTGCAATTGCTACCAAACCTGCAATCATAAGCACAAATGACAATAATAGTTTCTTCATAATTACTAATTTTCAAGGTTAGAAGTTGTTTGATTATTTGTTTTGAAATTTATACTGCAAAAGTATAGCAAATTTTCACTGTTTTGGCAAGTTTTTATAATAATACAAATTTTTTAAAATCTATCTAATTGATTTTTAATTAGATAGAATTATTTATTACAAGTTTTTCTTGCAAAACATGATACTACAGTCATCGCAAAGTATGTCCTGTAATGTTATAATAGTAGCCTGTTTGGTGCAGGAAACAATTTCTAATACTAATACTTTGCTCTCACATCCACTGGATTGGCATAAATCCCCAAAAAAATCTCCTCCAATTCCTCGCGGTTCATGTCAGGATAGTCGTTCATCCAATCCATATATTTGATGAATGTTTCTTTTTGTTCCTGAGTATAATGCCCAATGTATGTTTCACTACGACTCCGCAAGTCGTGGGCAATGTAGTTGTTCGGATGGAGATAGAAATGCGGATTGACGCGGCTGTCCATTAGCTCGGCCACACGCTTGTAGAACTCGCCCGAAGGGCAGTCGTTCATGGCCTTCAAATCGTCTTCTGAAACCATCGGACAGATATGGAAATGCACATGACCCTTGGGCTGCATGATGCCCGTCAGGATGCTGTTAAGATCTTCGCCTGGTTTCTTCTCATAATGGCCGTTTTTCTTGGTCATGTACAACTCCAAGGTCTTCAATTTGTCGCACGACTCCCATTCGTACGACACCGCTACAGGTACAATATTGAGCTCGGCCAACGAGATCACCCTGTCATCGCGGCGGCTCATGCCGAACATCTTGATGATGGCGGGGTCGGTGGCGTCGATGCCGTTTTTGGTGCGGCCGTTGCGCTGGGCAATCCACACCGACTCGTGCACCTCAGTGATGACATGGCGCATATATTCCGACATGTGCATCATGCTGTTGTAGAACTCTTTAGGCGAGCCTCCACGCTCGGTGCGGAACATCTTGTTGACCTTACCGAAGTCGATGACAAAAGGATGCGACATCAGGTTGCTGCCGAAGGTGATTTGGCAGGTGTTTTGACCGACTTCCGTCAAGATATATTGCAAAAACATGGCATCAAGCACGATGTCGCGGTGATTGGAAACGAACAGATAAGGTTTCTTCTCATCGATGTTTTCCAAACCCGCCCAATCGAATTGGGTTGTGGTCTTTTTCAACAGGGTCTCTATCACCTCTTTCAACAGCCCCAATTGGAATTCCTTCAAGGTTTTGATGCTACGGATCCTTTCACGAAGCGCCTCGGCAGGCACACCCAAATATTGGGCAATGGCGGGAATCACCTCGCTGTCGGCCATGCGTTGTGTCGCTGCGGGAATTTCGTCTGCATTGAAAGGTCTGATATCCTCGAAATTGGTCATCATCTGTTTCTCAAATCAATGAATTTAATGGGTTTGCGACTCTTTGCGGGATAGTTGATTTGCCTAATCTCATCAACGGGATGTATCTCTATGGCAGGAGCTACGCGAATGCGTGAACGGAAACTGTCTTTCAAAGTTTTGACCACATCAAACTCGGGTTCATACTTCAGGCCTATCTTCACCACCACATCGTCGGTTCCAGCTTCGCTTTGGCGCACTTCGATGACATAGTTCTCCACATAGTCGGTGTTGTCCAGCACATCGTTGATCGCAGGAGGATAAAGCGTTGTGCCTTTCAGTTTGATCATGTTGTTCTTGCGACCCACAAGGGGTGTAAGACGATAAGAGTTGCGGCCACACTTGCATTGGTCGACTATCTTGGCGGCGATGTCGCCCGTGCGGAAGCGCAACAGCGGCATGGCTTCCACGCCAAGGGTGGTGACCACGATTTCGCCTGGCTGACCATCGGGAACGGGCAGACCGTCCTCTCCAATGATTTCAACGATAATCAGCTCGGGATGCACATGACCGCCAAGGCCATATTCGCATTCCGAGAAGGTCGCCCCCATTTCCGTCGAGGAATAGGTAGCAAAGAGTTGCACATCCCATTTCTCCTTGATTTTCTTGCCTAACAGGTTGAGGTTGAAATCTTGGTCGCGCAAGCCTTCGCCGATGCCAATGATGCGGCGGATGCTGCTGTTCTTATAGTCGATGCCGTGCTCTTCGGCATATTGGATTAGCTTCAGGATGAACGACGGCACACACATGATGGTGTCGGGCTTGATGCGACGGATGGTGTCCCATTGCAGCTCGGGGATGCCGTTGCCCACGCGGATGACACCCGCACCCAATTCGCGAAGACCAAGGAAATAGGCCAGACCCGCCATGAAGCGTTTGTCCAAGGTGGTCATCAGCTGCACCACATCACCTGGCTTCACACCAGCACATTCAAACGATTTCTTCTCATTAAAGGCCAGACGCTGCAGGTCCTTCTCTGAACAACCGAAGGTGACAGGGTCGCCCAAAGTGCCTGAAGTGGTGATGTAATCTATGATCTTGTCCTTCGGACAGCACAGAAACTCATCGTTGAAAAGTTGAAGGTCCTTTTTCTCGGTGAAAGGAATCTTCACCAAGTCCTCAATATGCTTGATTTTGTCGATTTGGATGCCATAGCTCTTGAACATCCGCTGGTAGTAGGGCGAATGAGCTTGCAAATAAGCCAAAGCCTCATGTAGCAGGTTCTCTTGATAGGCCTTGATTTGGTCAACGGATTGGTATTCTATGTCGTTGGTAATCATAGTTTATGTTTTAAAATCCAATTTCTTTCAACCATTTGACAAATTCTTCCTTCCATGCATGGCACTCGGCGCTACCCTTGTAATTGCTCATGCCAAAGCCATGGCCTCCGGTTGCATACTGGATATAACGGTGGTTGACACCTGCTGCCGTCAAAGCTTCATCCAAAAGTACGGAGTTGCGATAGTCGACCACGGGGTCGTCGACGCAGTTGACAAGGAAAATAGGGGGACAATCCTTGGGAACATGCCTCTCAAGAGAGAGCGAATCTTGCAATTTGGCATCGTTGACATGTGTATCTCCCAACAATCCCCTGCGCGAACGCTTGTGGACGCAGTCCTCCGCCATGGTGACTACGGGGTAGAGCGATGCCACGAAGGCAGGCTGCAGGCTGGTCTCGGTCACCACGCCAACTTGCTTGAGATAGTCATGGTCTTTGAAGAAAGCAGCCGACAATACCAAATGACCGCCAGCCGAAAAGCCCAACATACCCACTTTCTCAGGGTTGATATGATATTCTTCGGCATGCTCGCGTACCCATTGCAGTGCCCGTTGCGCATCAGTCTGCATATCAGGATACTGATAGCCACGGAAAAGATAACGGTAACGCCAAGCAAAAGCAGGAACACCCGCTGTGCGATAATGCAACACGAAAGTGGTGATGCCTTGGTCGCGAAGCCACATCGCCACTGAATCGCCTTCCACCTTTTTGTCAAGCCAATAGTAACTACCGCCTGGACAAACGATGATGGCCTTCCCGTCGGGATTCTCGTCAGCAATAAAAGGAATCAAACCCACTTTGCGAGCGCCTTTCACATGGACATCATTCCATATCGGGATTTTTTCTTGTGCCATCGAAGTTCCTATGTAGAAAACAATTAATAAACTGGTTAACAGTGTCTTAATTTTCATTACCTTTAAGTATTTTCATTACCTCTTCCTTCGTAAGCTGTCTGTATTTGTGCTGCATGTCGGCGAAGAAATCCACTTGAAAATACTCTTCATCGTAAAACGACAACTTCGAGTTGGTGTTGGGAGTGCATTCCAAATAGATAATATCTTCCAACTTCAAGTTCTTTTCTTCACAAATCTGATCGGCGAGCTTGCGACCGGCATAGGTCACGGAAGTGCCGGGGTTATCTTGATACAATTCTGTAACAATGACATAGGTTTTGCCTGCCACTTCCCGGATTTTCAAACCGCAGGTCGATTCCATGTCCCACTCGCCTTTAAAAGGAAATATTTCGTCGTAATAATCTGGGGAAACTTTCATTAATTTAAAAATTCAAAATTTAAGATTCTACATTCAGCATTCCTCATTCAGCATTCCTGACTATCAGCTTTTGGCTTTCGGTTCTTACATTAACATTGCGCTTACTGCGATCCACATCGTGACCGAACGACTTGTTGGCCAAACGGCGGTCACGCGGCCGATAGGTGCCTTCCTCCATCTCGCGCAAAGCCACATTGCAGAACAAGCGGAACATTTTCTGTTCTTGACTCTCGGAGGCATAGAAACTCTTCCAAGCGTATTCATAGAGATCCTGCAATTTCTCGGGCGTCATGTGCTTAGGCTGATACACCACCTGACCGGCGTTGTAATGGTCCCAGTCGAAGTCGAAGATGCGGCCTTGACGCAACAGGTCATCGTGACCCTTGGTGTGCGGGAAGGGTGCAAAAATGGTAAACTCGGCTAAGTCGAGGTCAATTTCGCCCAAAAAGTCAATGAGTCGTTTGATATCGTCCTCAGTTTGGTTGTCAAGGCCAAAGAGGATGGTGCCTTCCACGCCGATACCGTAGTCATGATAGCGCTTCACGCGCTCCTTAATATAGTCGGAGGTGTCGTAAACGGCTTGATATACATACCAAGCACCTGCTTTTGCAGCCAAGTCGAGTACCTCAGGGTCGTCTTCAATGGTGTGGCTGATCCATTTCTTCTTTAGCGGCGCAATGGCACGGAAGAGGTCCATCTCCCACTGCTTGTCCTGCGCCAACGAGTTGTCGACGATGAAAAGACGGTTGTTGTCGATGCCCGCCATGTCTTCCACCACCTTGTCAATGGGACGCGGACGGAACTTGCGGCCGCCAAGATACGACACAGCGCAAGGATAGCAGCTGAAACGGCAGCCACGGCTGGCGTTGAAAAGGTCGACCATCTGCACGCCCTTATGGTTGTATAGGTCACGTTTGTAAAGATCGCGTCGGCAGGGACCCACCGAGGCAATGTCAGGTTGGTTGCCAATGTAATTATATATCTTTTTCAAACATCCGTTCTTCCAGTCTTGGATGACCTGCTCGGAACGACCTTCCGACTCGCCCAAAAACACGCTGTCGACATGGTTCACCATTTCTTCGGCATGCAACATTGTCGAAATACCACCAGCAAGGACGGTTTTACCGCGTTTATGGTATTCCTCTGCAATGGCCCAACCACGTTTCACCTGCGTGGTGAGCATCATAGAAAGAGCCACAAGGTCGCACTCTTCATCAAAATCGATCGGTTCCACATTTTCATCGGTAAACGATATGTCGACATACTCTGGTAAAGTGGCAGCAAATGCAACAGGACCATGTGGCGGCAAGTTGAACGTTGTCTGACCCGGCAGCTTGTTCCACTTCGGATAAATGAGCTTCAGTTTGATTGTGTCCATTTCATATTGTTGAAACTGCAAAAATACAAAAATATATAGTTGGTTTTAACTTTTGTTGATTTTGCGTACTATGGCATTGGCCCCTACAAACGCCTCGGCTGTCTGTATGGCCGTGAGCGAAACGCCGCACAGTCCATGTATGTTGACATTCTGCCCAGTCAGAAACAGGTTCTTGACTTTTGTATAGACCGACATCTGCGAGAGCATAATATTGTGGCTATCCTTTAAGAAACCATAGTTTGAACCTTCCTTGTTGCCATAAAAGTCACGGATGGTGAGCGGCGAGGATGCCATTACGAAATCGATTCCGTCACGGAAACCAGGATAGAGTTTTTCTAAAAAGTCAAACACTTTCTCTGTCATCATTTGTTTCCATTGTTCGTAAGCTTTTCCCCGATGACCTACTTTGGTATCTTCCCAAGGTTTGACCCATTCAAAGGGCATCTCACCAATGATGACCATAGTCTCCGCAAACTCACCCTGGTTTTCAATGGCAGGGGTATAATACATCAAACTATGGGGCCAGCCTTCTTGTCGCAGGGTTTTGAGGTCAAACTTCGAGTCGTAATTCGAAATGCAATAACAGGTATGGTTGAGGAATGGAAAAGCTCTCTCCTTGAATTTAACATACACCTTGAAACTTGAATACGTCTCCGGGATCGATTGTAGCCTTTTCTTGAAAGATACAGGGAAAGCTTTTTCGCCAACGAGACGTATGAGCACATCGGGATGCACATCCGAGATGTAACCATCAGCACGATAAAAATGACCATTCCGGGTAATGACTTGTTTCACTTTATGGTCATTCACCTCAATATTAACCACTTCTTCATTGGCAAGCACTTGCCCTCCGTGGTCTTCAATAATGCCTTTCAACAAATCCGCCATCTGTTGGCTTCCCCCGACAAACTGGTAGGTGCCACCGATGTGAAGCACGCCAAGCAAAGCACCCATAAAAGCAGGAGTGGTGCCTGCCACGCCTCCGAAAAGTGGGTTTGTATAAGTCAGTAAACCTTTCAGTTTCGGGTCACTGAGATAGCGATCCATCAACTCATCATAGGGCAAAATAGCGTCTTCCGAAACCGACATGAACATCTGTGACGGCCTTTCGCGCAAATAGAAAAGGTCCTCCTCTTCCGAAAGGGCATATATCTTTTCAACATAGGCTCTGATATTGTCTTTTTCGGCGGGGAAAATTTGTGCCAAATAGTTGATGTAACGTTCCTTACCTCGAGGTAAACGATAAGTGGCGCCATCTTCAAGCACTTTGACCACATCATAGCCATCTTCATCCATAGCACGGAGAGAAAGACGGTCCATAATGCCGAGATAGGAAAACACCTTGCGCAATTGACCCTCTTCATCAAAGCCACCGAAGACGTGCATACCTGTCGGGAAGCTGACACCTCGCCGCTTGAAGTTCTGCAGGCCGCCGCCTATGATAGCATTTTTCTCCAACACGGTCACCATGTAGCCTTCCTTGGCCAATAAGGCACCTGAGACCAGTCCTCCCAACCCGCCGCCAATGACGACAACGGTCTTTCGGTTGGCCTCCACCATCTGTTGCCGCACCTTCTCTTCGCCCAATAGATGCTGACACACCGTCATCGTGCCCACCAACACACCTAACATGCCATGTGAATTGATGTTTTGCCCCACCAAAAGCAGGTTAGATACCTTGGTCTTATACGACACTCTGTCTGCGATGTTGTTTACATTCTTGGCCAAACCATAGATGGAGCCTTCAGGTGTCAGCGTATAGTCACGATAGGTCAATGGTGTGGCGGCATAATAATCGGCCAAGGACTCACGGAAACCAGGGAAGTCTTGCTCCACGGCATCGATAAAGCGTTCGGCCATCTCATGTTTGAACCGTTCATAGTCCTTGCCTCTGCGACCAATGGTTGTTTCGCTCCATTGCTTCACCACATCCATGGACATATAAGCCAAAACGACACCACCTTTAGCCGTTTTAGGATTAGGCTCGTGACAATGGTGCATATAGAGGTAGCCTTGCGGCCAAGTGTCATCAATCGTTCCGCTCATCTTCCAGGGCGAATCCGTATGGAAGCCATAGAAGTTGGAGTTGATGTAAGGCATCGCACCTTCTTTGAAACGAAGGAAAAGCGAAAACACGGAGATGGTGTCTGAGATATTCTTGATGCGCGATTTGTAAGCTTCAGTGAAGATTTTGGGCTCCACTAAGTCTATCAATTGCTTGGGGTTGACATCGGAGATGACAATATCGGCGGTGAAAGTCTCGCCGTTTTCGGTCACCACGCCCGTGGCTTTCTTGCCTTCCACAAGGATTCGACTCACTTTGTGACGGGTCAAGATGGTACCACCGTATTGCTCAAGCACTTGAAGCAATGCCTTCACAATGGCATCGCTACCGCCCACAATGCGAAATGCACCCTTATTGTAAAAATCGAAGATAAAAGCGTGAGTCGCAAAAGGTGTCTTGTCCTTTTGGGCGGCATAGAGCGAGAGGTTGCCTACCAGCACTTCGCGCAGTAAAGGATCGGTGATGGTTTGGTCAATTACCTCGCTCAGGCTTTGGTACAACAACTTGTCGTCAATAAAACGGTTCTCATCTACAATGTGCTTTAAGTCGCGGAAGGGCGACAAACTAGCCACCTGCTCCACCAAGTCGCAATAGCGCTCAAGGTTTTCCCTTTGCGAAGGGAAACGCTGTGCAAACTTTTCAATGAAAGCCTCGCGACCATTGGGAAAAGCGAAACAATCACCTTGCAGTGCCACTACATCGTAGGCTTGCGTATCCAACCGATTGAATAGGACTTTATCCTTGATTTCGAGATAATTGAAATAATGCGAAAGTACCTGATTGTCGTCGAGACTGCCGATGAAATGCATCCCCGTCTCAAACTTCACCCCATCGCGAGTGAAGCATTGCAGACAGCCGCCCACCTGCGAGGCCTGCTCCAAAATGATGACCTCATAGCCATTTTTCGCCAGGATGACACCCGTCGAAAGACCACCCAATCCACTCCCTATGATGATGCATTTCTTCATTTCAAAAAGTCTTGGGATTCAATAATATACTTACACTGTGGAACCGCATCAACACCCTGTAAGAAATGCAAGTTCTCGGGGATGTAACTGCAATGAGAGGCCAAGAGGAACTTGTCCTCATCTGCCTCAACGGCATATACCTGTGCGTCGCGATGCACCAAAGCCACCGTCCACGCCAACTCGCCATAGCCACTGTTTTGGATCAAAAGGCTCTTTGTATTCATTGCATCGATTTCCAAAGCGTGTGCTTTGATTTTCTTCAAGTTGCGGCGACATGCTCGTTCCACTTCAGGACCTTTGTAGATGTATTTGTAGCGCACAAATGGAAGCACGTATTCGGTGTTTTCTAATTGGTTTCTGAGTTCGGCAAAATGTTGGGTATAGTAAGCTCGGAACAACGACGTCAGAGCGCGAGTTTCCATTGTGGCTAATTCTTCGTATGGCTTACGTTGCTCTATCACCACATGCAATTGCCCTTCGCGTAAAATAACGTCCTTTTTAGGCATCACATGGTTGGCTCCGTGGATAAAGACCGGCAGGATATCGAGTTGCAGCGACTGCGCCAATTGGAAGGCTCCTTTGTGGAAACGGAGAATTTCACCTGTCTCGGAGCGTGTGCCTTCGGGGAAGACCACCACGGAATAGCCGCGTTTCACCAAGTTTTGCAGGCGTTCCAAATTTTTATCGTAGCCGTCGGAAACAGGATAATATTCGGCATAACGGATGATGAGGCCATAAATCGGGTTTTTCCATACCCAGTCCGTCGTCAGCAACACTACCTTGGGATTCAACATGATAGTACACAACAGGTCGAGGTGCGACTGGTGATTAGCGATGATGACGGCTGGTTTTTCAAAGGTTTCACTAAATTTGTTGTCCAAATGGAATTTCACGCCTGGCAGCAGTTTCAAAGCGATGCGCATGAAAGCCGCTATCAACTGATGGAAACGATAGCGTTTCTTCTCGGTATTGGGACCCAATATCATGTAAACCATGGTAAACGGCGTAAAGATAAAGAACACGAAAACGACGAAGACCAACAACGATAATAGAGTATAAATGAGTCGTTTCAGGGTCAATGGCACTTCACGAAGTTGGCCTTTTTTCTTGGTCAGCCAACCGAAGACAATGGGAGGAAGATAGCAGGCCATCAGAACCACCGTAGCCATACCGATGATGGCCACCTCGGCCAAGGAACGCATGGCGGGATGCTTGGCGAAGATTAAAGTTCCTATACCGATAAACATCAAAATACCAGAAAGGATGACGCTGTTGCGGTAGTTTTTCAGCATTCTCTTGCCATAAGCATACTCATAGAGCAAACCTTCGGTGATGAAGATGGTGTAGTCGTCGCCTTGGCCGAAGATGAAGGTGGCTAAGATGATGTTAATGATGTTGAACTTAATATCAACCAGGTTCATGATACCCAAAATCCACGCCCAGCCGACCGTCAACGGGAGGAAAGCCAGCAGTGCAAGTTCCAAGCGTCCGAAGGAGAGGCAGAGGAAGAAAAACACCACGATGCTGCACACATAAAGGATGTAGTCGAAGTCGCTTGATAGCGCGCTGACCAAGTTGTTGCCCACATCGCTGATGCTAAAGGCGAAGCCATTAGAAACCGAGGTCCCTGAGCCCTGAGCCTGTCGAAGGGTCGAAGGGCCGACTTGTTGAGGTCCCTGAGCCTGTCGAAGGGCCGTTCTAACTCGTTCCTTCACCGCCTCCGAATCCTTTACTGGCACCCGCACAAAATTCACCACCCGCGCCACCGAATCGTGCTGCAGCATATAGTTGCCACACAAACCCAACAGCGGTTCCATCTCGCTTTCGGCCAAAAGCCGATAGTCCTTAGTAATGCCCTCAATAAATAGAGCAAAAGCGTTTTCAGTGAAACCCGCCTTCACCGCCTCGGCTTTGACTTGCTCGGCCAAGTCAGCATGGCGTTGCCAAAATGCTTGCCACTGCTCCAAAGACTTCTCTTGTCTTTCCTCAGAAGGCAACAAACCATCCATGCCCGAGATGCTGTATTCTAAACTTTCGGGGATTGACTGCTGCAACTGGCTTACGATGCTTTCGTTTTGCTTGATGGCCTCTTGGAAATCCTTGGCTTCCGAAACCACATAGATCAGGTCAGTCTCCCCTTCCTTTTGCAGTGACTCGCTCAGCAAGGCCAAGTCTTCCTGCTCTTGGCGCGTCATATAGTTGATGTTATGCAGGTCGGCATCGAAAGTAGCTTCTTTACCGAAATAACTGAGTATCAATGTAATGATAACCAAAGGCCAGAAAGCGTATAATTTTACCTTGCGCCACCATTCCGAAGGGGCTTTGCCGTCATCAACGAAGAGTTTCTTGGTCTTTTTCGGCACCACGGCAAACAAAGGTAGAAAAACCATCACGAACAGTATCGTTCCAACCAAGGTCAAGGCACCGAAAAGACCCAGGTCGCGCATGGCTTCGGCCTTCACGAAGACAAGGCAGGCAAAGGCGGCCACTGTGGTGATGTTGCCAATGACCAAAGGCTGGATGACATCCTTCAAGGCCTCGCGCTTGTTGGGTTCCTGTTTGATGTGGTCGAGGTAATGCAAGGGATAGTTGACCGCGATGCCCACGATGACCGAGCCGATGCCCACCACGATGATAGAGATGCTCGATTTGAACAAGGCGATAACCGCTAACGCAAAAATCCATCCGAAGAGAATGGCGATACCGAGCCACAACAGGTTGCGCTTACGCGCCATGGTAAACATCAAAATGCCAAAGATGAGCACCAAGGCCAAGGCGATGGAGAGATAGCTGTCGTGCTTGATCTGCCGCGCATTGGTGACGGCGATGGTGGGCGCACCGACAGCCGAAATCTTTACCTCTGGATGTTCGTTCTCGGTCAGCTCGGTCACCTTATCCATCAAATCCACGATTTTAGCGTTTCCTTGGGTGTCGCTGCCCGAGAAAGGCGATGAGAAGAAGGCAAAGCCTTTGTCGCCGCTTTCGTTGAAGAGGTATTCATCCTCCAAGCGGTAGTTCTGCGTGGGATTGAGCGCATTAAGCCGTTGCAAAGCTGGCGAATAGAGGTTGAGCGGGTCGGCCTTGACACCGTCCACCACAAAACCTGCCGTGGGCATGGAAAGCATCCGCTTGATGTTGGCCATACTAGTGGCTACATGCTCGGGATCAGCTAACAAGGAGTCCATGCGTTGGTAGTCGGTTTCGGTGAGAAACAAGGCTTGGTTTTCGCGGATGAAATCAATGGCATCAAACACTTGGCTGCCGTCTACACGACACTGCAAATCGCTAACGATTTGTGTTGTGTCGCATTCCTTCCAATGGCTCTCAAAGGCATCCATGGCTTCCATGATGGCATCGATGGCATCGTCGCCTGCCAACTGGGTGGTATCGGCAGAGAAAATGACTGTAATCTGACCTTGGTTGCCCAAGTCGTTATAGACCGAGGTATAGCGTTCCTTTTCAGGATCGGTAGGCAGGAAATCGGCAATGTTCTCCTTGTAGTCCAAACGCAGTGCCGAAAACACGCAGAGGGCCGTGACAACCAGCAATATGGCTATCGAGAAGGCCTTGCGTTTCGACAAGTAGTCGTAGATATTGAGGAAGAACTTGTTCATTTTTTTTCAAGAATGTGTTTTTGCTTTATCAAGAATTAAAGAATTGGAGAATTTTTCATTTTGGGTTGTATTTTGTTGGGTTGAATTTTTAATTGTAGGAATTTGAGATGAAAATCGTGAACGATTTTCTTCCTCCCAATTCTCAGCACCGCAGGTGCAGTATTTCAGTATTCTTTATGCTATTCATTTTTCTCTAATTCTCTAATTCTTGACATTAATAATTTCCTCTTATTGTTTTCGTAAAAGTCGTGAGGGCCAGCCGTAGATGATGGCTACGAGGCAAAGGATGGTATTGAGCACGCTGATGCGGAAGAAATCCCAAAATGGTCGAAAATGCGTGACACGGTCTTCGGGATAAAGCACGTTGACTTTGATGGGTACCAGGTCGGTGCCGCGCCAAGCGGAGAAGACTAACAACGAAAGTTCGGCCTCATAGCGTGCGCTGAAGATGTGAGGAAGCCTTTTCAGAGGATACAAGCGATAACCCGTCTGTGTGTCGGGCAAATCGATCCAAGTTTGAAGTTTGAACCAAAAGTTCGAAAACTTGTTGGCGAAGCTGTTCTTGCCAGGCATGTTTTCTTGTTTCAGGTTGCGGCTGCCGACTATCAATGCACCAGGGTGTTGCTCCAAGGCCTCGACAAACAGCGGGATGTCTTCAGGATAATGCTGTCCATCACTGTCGATGGTGATGGCATAGTCGAAACCCATGGCCTTGGCTTTCTTGAAGCCTTGTTTCAAGGCATAGCCTTTGCCACGGTTGCGACCATATTCGACTACGGTGATGCGTTCGCCGAACAAAGCTAGAATCTCGGAAGAGTTGTCAGTACATCCGTCGTTGACCACAATGACATCAGAGCAATAGGTCAGCACCCTTTCCACCACATCGCGCAGCGTGCTGCCATTGTTATAGGTCGGCAAGATGGTGCAGACTTTCCTTAGCTGCATCAGGTTCCGTGTCGCTATGGCATCAGACGGGTTCATAGCTAAAGGTCAGCGACATTTTGGTGTAGACGGAAGCTTCATCTGCAATGACAACCTGGACTTTGCATTCGTTCTCAGTCTCGACAAGATTCGAATAAGTGAAACGCACCTCTTTGCCCTCAACAGGAACCAACACGTTGAGATATTTGACGTTCTTGGATGATTTCAAGAAAAGCGGACGACCCAGTTTTCGTTGTAGCAGCTCGCTGGTGGTTTGCAGCAAGCAGGCTCCCGGAGTGATGGGATTGCCAGGAAAATGGGCTTGATAGATCAAATGCTCGGGGTTGCAGCACAAAAGGGCTGCGAAACCATTTTCCATGTCTTCTATTGATTGAAGTATAAAGAATTCGTCCAAGAATTGCATCGTGATTCCGTAATTAAATGGCAAAAATAGAAATTTATTCCTTTGGACTCAATAGTTTTTCACCAACCAATACCCAAAGAAACGATCAGCGACAGAATAGATTTTCTGTTTTCCATCATCTTCATAAGTTAACAATTGGTCTTCCAAAAGTGTGGTTATGGCATATTGGACCGAACTGGCCGATTTGAGGGCGTGCTTCTTGACAAAAGCCACCGAAGTCACTCCCCTGGCTTTTCCTTCCTTGGCAATGGCCACAAGCGTCTCTTTTTGCTTGAAATTGAGTTTGTTCATCGTGTTTGCGAAAGAACGTCCCCGTGTCTCCAATATTTCGTCCAAGGCCTTCCTGATGTCTTCCTCGTCCATTGGCTTTTGTGGATTCGCGTTGGCAAAGGCATTATGTAGGATATGGTGGACATAATAGGTGTGCCCCTCAAACATGTCGTAAGCAAGACTTACCGCCTCGGGGGTGATGGCCTTATCCTCATCGTGAATCCGTTGTATGGCAAAGTCTGTATAGACCTCTTTGGATATCCTTTCCAAATGGAATTGCTCCGTACTGTTGTAGAAGGGTCTGGCGGAGGAGTTGAACATGTTCTCGAGGATATGTCGGTTGCTGCCTGCAAAGATGAACAGACAATTGTTCATGCGTTGGATATAAGTGCGGAGCAAGGCTTCCACGTTTTTCTCAGGATAATGGGTGATTTGTTGAAATTCATCAATGGAGAAGATGCAAGGTTTGTCGGCAGCTTCAAGATAGGCAAAGATTTCTTGGAGGGTAAGTTCTGGATTTTGGATGTCGCCTAATTTGACATCAAACGAAGGAGTGCCCGTCACAGGATCGTAACCCAGACTGCCCGTCAGCGACTTGATGGTGTTGAGGAAGAATTTCAGGGCTTTTTTCCCTTTCGGAACTATTTTCGAATAGATCTCTTTGCTAAGAAAGAGTACCATCTCGTGTAGGCTTGTGGTGGGAAAAATGTCGACATAAAAGGTGTGGTAGGCCTTTTTGATGGCGGGTTGTTCGTACAAATGGTATATAAGCTGGGTCTTTCCCATTCTCCTTGCCGAAGTCAGCAAGATATGGGCCTTGTTCTCAATGACACGAACCAGCTGTTGGGTCTCTTTTTCACGATCGCAGAAATAGGGTTCTGGGATGATGCCGGTGATGAAGAAAGGATTTGTCATAATGCTCCATTTTTCCGGCAAAAATACATAATTATTTTCAATTATAGAAATTCTATAATAGAAATTCTATAATTCATTCTTTCGTTCCCGCGGATTTGCAATCCCCGTCATTACTCCTTCACCACCTTGTCCGAATAGGTCTTCCCATCCTCCATAGTAACGCGCAAGGTGTAGGTTCCAGCGGGCAATTGGCTCATGTCGATATTCTCGAAGGCCTTGCTTTGCGAGCGCACCAGACGGCCTTGCAGGTCGTAGAACTCGATTTGGGCGGGTTGAACATCGGGGGAGAATTGCATGAGCAGCTGGTTCTTCACTGGGTTGGGATAATAGTCGTAGGGGCGCATTTGGTTTTCAGCCTCAGGCAACGAAAGAAGGCCATCAGTGTCCACCTTCAGCAAGTAGAGCTTCATGTCGCCATACTCTTCTCGTTTGCAGCAGTAGCCTGTGATAAGAATACCATCGTCGCTTGTGGCTACCATATCGGTGGCATAATAGCAGAACTGACGCTCTGGGTCGCGGTACCACCGTTTCCAAATGAGATTGAGATCGGTGTCGTACTTGCAGAGTATGGTATAAGGGGCTTGGCTCGGATGCCAAGTACGCATATCTCTGGTGTAACACATATACAGGTCTTCTCCTCTAAGGATAACAGGATGCCTGCTAAATATGCGTTCAGTCGTGTCTAAATCATGGAAATCCTGAAAGACCACTTTAATCGTGTCAAAGCCGGTGCTCATTTCCATTGTCCCAATACCATAGGTCGCACTGGTCATTAGGTGACCATTCATCGTGGCAGGAATGAATAGCGTACTGTCATCAAGCAAGACATGACCTCCACAATCAAGAAGATTGGGAGTGATGCTTAAATTCTCTCTTTGAAATCGTATATCTCTGAACTCCAAAATCTTTTCCGCTTCAAAATCGGAACTTATGCTATACCCGACACCTCCTGGCCCACTTATCTCCTCCACTTGTCTGTAAGTGCCATCACTGAGGGGGAAGAAATCCCAAATCCATCCGGCATTTTCCGGGCTTTCCCTTACATAGTTGGTTATCTCCCCAAGCCAGTCCATTTTGTCCAACTCGACATGTGTGTAAAGACGTTTGAATTCGCCACCGTTGACCCTAGCCAAGGTGGCAATGACCAGGTTGTCTTCGTTGTCGAATACGACACGAGGCCTGCCCAAGGTCGCATAATGCTCCACGATTTCGGAAACATCCTCAATATGTTCGTATTCCACCTCCAGATCCTCGTTGAACACGAGGAATAGTATGTCTGTGAGTGTGGTATTGACGCCATCATCGTGCGGATCACACAGGCCGCCAACGGCCAAATAATGGTTTTGGCTACCTCCGCCGACGGGTAGTCTGACAATTTGCCAATAATGGACTACTTTTTCTCCAGCCACATTGTAGTTAAGCTCACCGACGACAGCGCCATCTGTCGAGATTTTCAATATCCGATTGTCGTATTGAATAGTGTTCCATATCCCGAGAGGTACATTTACTATATAGCCGTCATCGTCAGCCACAACGCATTCGGGTCCTGGCAGTTCCACAGAACACCCTTCTATGGGTATTATCCGTTCAAAGGTGGTTTGTGCAAAAGCATAGAGGCTCAAAACGCAGATACCAATAATAAGTAATGCTTTTGTCTTCATAGTTTTTTGTTTTTAAAGTTTTTCTTTCGCTTTTGTGAATTCACGGAACGAAAATAGAATAAGAGGCACGGATTCCGAACCTTGTTCCGATTTTTAAATTTAAAATAATTTACAGATTATTGATAATGAAAGAAATAAACTCGTACTTTTCCGAACTCCATTCCGAACTTTTGAATGCTTTTCGGAGAAGAAAAGAGGGAAAATTATGCCAAAAACTACATTATTTTGGGCAAATTGTTTCCTTTGGAAGCCGATTGTATCTTTTTCCGGCTACGGTTCCTGATCTTGTCCACCATGTCGGTGGTCTTCTCAAGCAGCAAAGCTTCGTCTTGTCGTGAGATGTTGAAATACGACATGATGACATCCAATTGCTCGTTTTCATCCAGCCCTAATTCCTCTTGCTTGATGGTTTCCCGTAATTGCGGATAGAGTCGATCCACATTTTCCATCATTGCATCCAAGTGTGCTTGTTTGCCGAAAACCGTTTTTTCCAGTTTTTTCAGTAGCTCATCATCTCCTTGGTTTTGCAAAAACAGATGCAGTCGAAGCATAATAGATTGCTCTTTCTTTAGCTCAAGGGAAAGTTTTTCGCCATATTCGGCAGCATTTTGTTCTTGCTTTTCTTTTTCTTTAAGCAATTCTTCGTATGCTTGTTCGCTTTCTTTGTGTTTCTGGGTCAAATAGATTTGGTTTTGCTTTTGCTCCTCACTTATTTGCGTCAATTCCTTATTCTGTTGCATGAAATGGAACAAGTTGGCTTTTGTCTCCGCTTCTTTCTTGTTCTTTTGAGCCAACCTGATTTGTGAGATAACAAGACCAATCAATAATAACATCAATATGAAGACAATCCAAATTATGACACGTTGTCTTTTCATAATTTCCTTGTTCATTTTGTTCTGTAAGACCTCATAATCATATTGATGTTGTATGTTATAAACATTCTTTTCGGCACTTGAAGCAACTTGCTTATAATAAATACCCTCGTGTTTCCTGACATAGTATAAGGCCAATGAATCGTTGCCTTGGTCTTCATAGAAATGGCTTATCATATTGTAGCATTTCATCTTGAAGGCTTTTTCTTCATCTTTTTTTTCCAAAATGGACAAAAGATGCTCCAATCGGTTGAAATAGTAATTCGCGGAATCTAACTCATTTTGGGCATAGAAAGAAGTGGCTATTTGATAAAGAAAATTTGGCATCCCAATAGTGTCGCCCGAGGCAAAACAGGATCTGATGCAGTCAATTGATTCCTCGATTTTGCCTTGTTTGCGGTAAATCAGAGATAAATGTTGCAAGGCAGAATTCCTTAATTCTATGTTATGGCACTGTTCAGCATATCCAAGACTTGTTTTCGCACATTCTTCAGCATGGTCAAACTCTTGAATCTTGGCGTACAACAAGGTCTTAATATCGAGTAGTTTGGCAAGATGGAAATAATCATCACTTTTATAACCCTTAGCAGCCTTGTCCAACAAATCAATTCCTTCTTGCGAAGTGAAGTTTTCGCCAAGTGTTTGGTCAAATTCCAGAATCAAGTAAGCCAACCGATACTGAGCTTTGGCAACAAAAAGAGTATCATGGGAAAGCGTTCCATAGTATTCTGCATCTTTTAAGTATTTTACCGCTTCTTTCAGATTGTCACCCATTTCATCCAGCATGTACCCCATATAAAGTGCGGCTTTAGTGGCTTTTTCATAGTCTTTTTTCTTGGCAAAATAAGCGCAAGCTTGCGACAATTCCGAGGATGTATGCTCAGCTGCATAAAGGAGGTCAGTTCCCCGCCATTTGTATAAGGCGAGCGTGTGTGTCAGCACCATGTCCATGCGCTCCCGCTCGCTGAAGCTCGCGGGCATGCGCAGCACGCTATCAATCAGGCGCACGGTGCTGTCGGGCAAGGTGTCGGCCAAAAGCTCAGCTCGCTTCACCATGCGCCGCGTCTCGCGCGTGGCGCTGTCGCAAGCGGCCAAGGCCAACAACAATATTAATCCTATGATGAGTTTTTGCGGTTTCATCACCGCAAAAATAAGGTTTTTTCCTTATTCCGCAAACACCTTCTCCCCTATCGCCTCATTCAACTTGATGTCCTCAAAGCGAATCGAGGTGAGGTCGCCGCCGGCATCCTTGAATTCCACGCAGCTGATGCCTTTGGTCTTCTTGTCGAAACGAAACACCAGCTGGCTGAACATGCGTTTCATGTCGCGACGCTTGGGGGTCATCTCGGCACGCCAGAAAGTGTCATCATCGAACATCACGACGTCGAACACCGACATGTCGAACAACTTCTTGCCTGAAGCGCTGCCCATGATGATGCCCACCATGCCTTGGTACATGCGACCCGACTTGGCGTCCAAGGCTTCGGCCTTGCCGTCCGTCACTTTGACGATACGATCGCCATTGACGACCAAGGCAAAGGCATAAGGCTCGGTGTATTCCCACCGCATCCTGTCGGGCGCGGCATAATGCATGGTGCCTTTCGCGATGGAAGGCTCGGCCAGCATCGAAGAGGTCTTTTCCTGCACAAAACGGCATTGCAAAGTCTGCATCGAGGCAGCGGCCTCGGTTAACTCGGCCACTACCTTTTGGCTCTCAGACTCAGAAAGCGGCTTTTCGCTCTGCGCCCAAACACCTGTAGAAAACAGAACAAACAACAATATCAAGAAGAACTTTTGTCTCATTTCATACTAATTAATACACACCCTACTACAATAAGTATAACACCTAACCAACGGGTGAAGGGTATGCTCTCCTGAAACATAAAGAATGCCAAAAACATGCCAAAGATGAAACTCAGGCTCGACAAAGGATAGGCTTGACTGAATTCCATCTTCTTCAACACGTAAGCCCACAAAAGGAATGAAACACTAAAGAATCCCATCATGATCAACAAAATCCAACCATGATTCAATGTAACTTGTTTTGCATATGTCCAACTCCATTGAAACTTACCCATTCTGTTCAAGAACAACTTGAACATAGCTTGACCACCCGCCAAAGAGCTGGCCTGTAATATGACTAGTAATATGTATTTCCACATAGTTTTAGGTTTCTAATAAAGTAAGAGTATAATCTTTTCCATCGGAGTGGTTGAATAGCAAGATGCAAGCTGGTTTTTTGTCAGAAATATCATCTGTATTAACAAAGAGATGTGCCGGCACACGGCCTGCCTTGAGGCATTGTGCGGCCACATAAAAGCCTAATCCCGATGCAGTGAAGTTTTCGCCGAACAGATGTTTGTATTTCAGTAAAGGCTTGTCGCCGAAGAGAGTCTTCGACTCGGCCAAATAAGCCTTGTCATTTTCATGGTTGCCGCTGATGCCTGTGAGGATGTAATCAACATCGGCAAGGCTCCGATCGGCCGACTGCAGCATAGTAGTCACAGCATCCATCAGGTTGTTCATGGTAGGCTGATGAAGCATTTTGAGGCCGGTGAGACGACATAGTGCCTGCGGTCGCTGAGGACCATCGAAGGTTCGAAGGGCCGACTGACTCTGTGACGGCGTTTCGACAGGCTCAACGACCTGCGAAACGGGGTTATTAGATAGAACCACCGAGACGGCCACTTCGCCACAGCGTTCGTCATCTTGACCCATCACGCCACCTTTTTTCATGATGCTATGGAAGGTCTCCGTCATCTCATCGTGGCAACCTACCAAAGCTGAACCTATCTTGCCCAAATGGAACTGCAACCAGGCATCGTGCAGGGCACTCTCAAACGAGATGCCTTTGTGCGCATAGGTGGCGTTGTAGTTGTAGTTCTTCGTCTGGATGGCCACCAACGAGCTGATGGTGTTGTGTGTCGACTGCATGAAATAGGTCGGCTTCAGCAATTGTTCGCCTTCGTTGGAGAGAGCATCAAGGAAGAACTCGGTGTTCTCGATGCAACCAAAACCCGTTCCAGTCATAATAGCATCAACAGTGTCGCAGCCAGCTGCTTTCAAAGCCTCTTTGGAAGTGGCCAAGGCACGTTTCAGAATTCGTCCCATACGCCTTGCTTCAATGGGTGAGACATATTCTTTGAAGTTCGGGTCGATGGAACGTGTGAAAGGCACCTCATACATGATGGGGTTCTCGATCCACTCCTCGCTCAGAGGATGCTGCATGGAAATCTGCTTGGCGGAGAGGACAAAAATTGAATCAGGTTGCTGAGCCTGTCGAAGCACCGGTATTCTATCGGTCGGCCCTTCGACTAGCTCAGGGACCTTTGCTCTTGAAATCAAGAGCGACGAGTCATTCCCACCAAAGCCGAATGCGTTGCAGAGCACATGTTTCAGCGTTTTTTTCTCAGGCTTGGCCACGGGCACAATGCCGTTGTCCATGGCTTGCGACCAGTTGAGGTTCACAGGAAGGAAACCATGCTGCAAGGCCAAGATGCAGAACACAGCCTCGATGGAACCCGAAGCGCTGGTGGTGTGTCCCGTGAACGGCTTGGTCGACGACACGGGCGGCACCTGTCCAAAGAGCCGCATCATAGCTTGGCTTTCACTGACATCGTTGTTGGGCGTACCCGTGCCGTGCGCATTAATATAGTCGATGTCGGCGGGCTGCAAGCCGGCCAGTTCCAAGGCTTCTTTCATGGCACGAAAAGCACCTTCGCCGTCAGGCGATGAAGCGGTTTGGTGGAAAGCATCACAGGCATTGCCGTAGCCCGACAACAACGCTTGTGGTTGTACGCCGCGTCGCTTGGCGCTCTCGGCCGACTCCAATACCAGATAGGCAGCGCCCTCGCCCAAATTCAAGCCACTACGCGTGGCATCAAAGGGACGACAGGGCTTTGTGTCGAGAATCATCAGCGAGTTGAAGCCGTTGAGGTGGAACTTAGTGATGCACTCGCTGCCACCCACCACGACAATATCGGCCTTGCCACAGCGAATCATATTGGCACCTTGTATGACCGCATTAGCAGCTGAAGAGCAGGCCGTAGCCAGTGTGGTGGCAAAAGCAAACTTACCGAAATGGGCCGCAGTCATCTCTGAGCAACTACCACAGTCGTAAACGGCAATGTATTCCTTGTGCGCGTCACTGTTAAGATAGTCGAGATAGTATTGCTCGCTCATGTCCATACCGCCTACTGTAGTGCCTGAGATGAAACCTACTTTAGGCAACTGGTCTGAAGTCAGGCGTGCCTCATCCAAAGCTTCGCCCAAAGCCAACATGCCCATCAAGGCGGTACGAGTGGTGACAGCATCTTGGGCAATGCCCAAACGCTCACGCATCTCGGCATCGGTCAGCTTCACCTCACCAACGGGAAACTCCTTGTGTTCCGTCTTCAGATACTTTAGCTGACTCACGCCCGAACGGTTGTTCAGCAGCGCATCAAGGGTGGCTGCCTTTCCAATACCGATTGCCGATACTACACCGGTGCCTGTTATGTAAATCGGTTCAATCATTTATTTTGTCCTGTTCTTCGATATATAATCAGCCATCACAGCCACTGACTTGAAGATTTCCTTGCCCATGGAGGGGTCTTGCAACTTGATGCCGTAGTTCTTCTCCATCAACACGATGAGCTCAAGAGCATCGATGGAATCAAGGCCGAGACCTTCGCCAAACAGAGAGGCGTTCTCATCAATGTCTTCGGGTTTCATGTCTTCAAGGTTCAAAGCCTCGATGATCTGTTGCTTTAACGTGTAAATCAGTTCGTCCATTGTATTGTTGTTTAATTGTTGATTGTTTAATCGTTTAATTGTTGGTATTTCAAGATCTGCTATTAGGACAGATTCTAATGATTCTAAATTGTTAAATTGTTGTTTTTCAACCAAAAAGAGACGCGCCTCGAAGTGGTTTTCATCGTTGCAGTCGAGCCAACCACTGAGGATGCTTTGCGTCATCGGGTCTTGGAAGGCATTCATCAATTGCCGTGCCATAATATGCGCATCACACGACTCCACGACAATGAATGAAGTCTCGCCGTAGTATTTGTTGCGGATGGCTATTTCGCCTGTCACAATGTTGGGCAGAGTATAAACAAAGGCCGCTGGACTGGGGAAGAAGTTCTCAGGATCTTGTATCGTGGCCTGATAGTTGGTGTCGGCTTGCAACGATGCTGTCTTGTTGAACAACACCACAGCACGATCCTCTCGTGACACAAAACGCTCCTTGCCTTCATCCTTCAACAGCATCTCGGAAGCCACAAAACCCAGTTTGCTCAAGGTGTCCATCTTGAAGAATTTGGGATAATCGCCTATGTAGGCACGATACAGCTCTGTCAGTAAAGCATTACCTTGTTCAGCATGGTTTATGCTGATACCATTGAGTTTCACAGTCTCAGGTGTGATGACAACATAGTGTTTCAACATGACAGACCTCCTTTCGCAAATAACAAGGCCGCATTGCAGCCGCCGAAACCCGACAGGAGCTTGATGAACATCCGCTTGTCGGTCGCTTGGTTTTGGTTGGAAAGCACCAAAGGATGGGTGACACCCAAGGTTTCATAGCCTCTGGTAGCCAAAATGTTGTGCTCATCGATGGCGTACATCGAAAGGATAGTTTCAAGGATGCCAGCAGCACCCATGGTGTGGCCATAGTAGCCCTTCAATCCGTTGACAGGCACTTGCGACAAACCTGCTCTTTCGATGGCCACCGATTCCATCTCGTCATTATACATCGTGGCGGTGCCGTGAGCGTTGATGAAAGCGATTTGGTCAGGGGCGGCATCGCCGAGAGCAACCTTTAATGCCCTGTAGCTGCCTTCGCCAGTGCGAGATGGACCGCTGATATGGTTGGCGTCGTTGCGGATGGCGCCACGACAAGCCACCCATTCGTTGGGATTAACTGTTTCTTTCCGTGTATAAATGATGGTCGCAGCCGCATCGCCAAGGTTCAAACCACAACGGTTGGCATCGAAAGGCTTGCAGGGTTCAGGCGACAAGGCCTTAAATGACTGGAATCCCGAGACAATGAAGGCCGACTGCACGTCGCAGCCCACCGTCACCACATAGTCGAAGTAGCCGCTTTTCAAGTTGCGCATCGCCTCAATCTGGGCGCACACACCTGAAATACAAGCATTTGACACCACAATCGGTGGATTGGGATTTTGGAAGAAGTCCGTCATTTGACGTGCTGCCGAGCCCAACAAAACTCGCTCTTCAGGGAAACCTGTTTCTCTTTTGTCCAACAAGAAAACGTTACCCTTGGTGGTGGAAAGGATAAACAGTACTCGCTCCGAAGCCGTGTTGATGCCCGCCTCTTGAATGGCACGCGAAGCCGAGAGGATGATCATCTTCTCAAAGAATGTATATTTCTCATTATCGGCCAAGGTCGCAAAGGTTTGTTCCACCTTGCCGCGATCCACCAACGAGGCCACAAACGGCTCGGGCAGCTCCCACTTGCCTTCGTAACGCGTGAGAGCCGAATGCCCTGCCTTGACAGCAGCATAGTTCTCGGCTGTGCTCATGCCCAAAGGCGAGATGATATTGTTGGCCACGCTGACAATCATACGTTTACCTCCCATCTTTGCTTCCATTCCTCGTAAAACTCAGGACTGTATAATACCAACTCGTGTGTGTCCTTGTCCATGAAGACTTGTACCGAATGACCAGTTACAAATACTTCTTTTGTCTTTGCATCACGAATTTCGTAGTCAAAAATGATTTTGGCGGCATCGGTGGGGCGATAAACGATTTCCACCTCGGGCTTCATGCCATAGATTATCGGACGTTTGTATTTGAAAGAAAGCTCGACAATGGGCTCAAAGAAACCTTTATCATACATCATCAAGTATTCCAAGTCGTATTTCCGACCGAATTCCTCACGGGCGTCTTCGAAGTACTTGGCATAGTTGCCATGCCAAACTACGCCCATCGAGTCCACCTCGCTGAAGCGGATGTCAAAACACTTGGTAACCGATAACACTGTATCTTTCTTCATGATTATTAATCTTTTGAATCAATATCCGTCAGAGCGATTTTCATGTTGCAACGCGCCAATTCCTCTTCTCCACTTTTGACCATGGCTTCCACCAAGGTCACCTGAAACACTTCTTCTAAAAGCTGAATGGTTGTCACTATATGTTCGCCCACTTTAGGTGTGCGTGCGATGTTCAAGTTGCTGATAGAGCCTATGACGCCAATCTTGACCGTCTCGCCGCTGTTGAGATTGATATAGCCGATACGGGCAGCACAGGTCTGGGCAATGTTTTCCACCAATCCTGAAGCCGACATGCGTCCGTTATCAACAAACAAGTTGTCGGGACGCACCTCAAGTTCTGTCACTGAATACACCTTGTCGCTCGACACTAAGCGGTCAATCATAATGAAAGGCGGCCGTTGCGGAATCAGTTCTTTCAATGCTATGTCTTCAATCGCTCTCATTGTTTCCAAAAATCGAAATAGTTGAACCATTGAGTAGGATAACGGCGCACGATGTCTTCGAGCTGCGAGGCAAAGGCTTGTGCCAGTTGCTTGATTTGCTCACGTTTGTTGGCACTTCTATCACGTTGGATAGGACGCACGAAAACATGATATGTTCTCATGCCCTCTTTCATCACGAAGACGGCCAATACGTTGATTTCTTTCTGCACGGCCATAGCAAAGCCTCCCATGGGGAAATGTGCCATTGCGCCAAAAAACTGACAATCGACAGCCTTTTGCGAACCGAAGATACGGTCGGCAGGCATACTGACGATTTCACCATTGTCTATGGCGGCATTCAAGGCAAACAGATGTGAGAGGTCTTCTTTCACAAGAATCATGCTCATGTTGTTTTGCGACAGCAATCGTTGACGGTTTTCCATTACCGTGGCTGTCTCACCAGCAAATACCAAAGCATTGATTCTCTTCTGTTTCGGCTGCAACGAATAGCCTCCCATCTCATAGTTGCCTATATGGCTGCTGAGCATCATGAAGCCTTCAGGATGGTTCTCCAACTCATCCATCTGCTCCTGCCCTTCCTTGATGAAATGGTACTTCTTGCCTGCATACACGCCAAAACGGTCCAAAATGATTTGGCCGAAACGAAAATGGTTGGCATAGACATACCAAAATGCTTTCCAAGAACCCAAACCGATACGCTTGCGGAAGAACAGGTACATGGCTTTGTAGCCTTTCCTGCTGAATAGCATATAGAAAGGCACCACCAAGGCCATAATGCCGTAGGGCAGCCACAGCGGCGACACACGGAATAATGCGATGAGGCTACGCTGCATCCACGGCAATCCGTCGGTCTTACCCGACCATTCGTTATGTTGCAAGGTATCGGCCATGCTCAGGTCAAGCGGTCTTTTTCTCGATGTAGTCGCAGAAATCGTTGAATGTCTTCACATTCGCCATCTCTTCAGTCTTGATCTTGAAGCCAAACTTCTTCTCGACGATGACCACGATGTCGACAAAATCGAGGCTGTCGATGCCGATGTCTTCCTTCAGACGGGCTTCCGGCTGGATCTTTTCTTCATCAATCTCAAGGTCCTCGATGAGGAACTCTTTGACTTTTGCTTCTATTTCTTGTCTGTCCATTTATGTTGTTGATTGTTGAATTGTTTAATCGTTTTTGTTCTATTGACTTCGGGACTGCGAGACGCGAGACGCGGGACTCATTCAGCATTCAGCATTTCTTACAGACCATAATGCTGTGGCCGAGGCCGAGAGCGTCGTGGATGGTCTCCACCTCGAGGCCTGCCTTTCTGACCAATTGGGCCATATCGCCGCTGTGGTACATCTTGCTGTTGCCGTTGGCCAAGGCGGTAAAATATAAGCTTGTCATGGTGAGGGCAAATGCTGCGGAGGTATATCTTTGTCGGTCCCAAAAGGTCTCCATGATGCAGAGACGGCTGTCCTTGTCCATGATTTTGGCAGCGCGCGAAACGATGCTCATAATCTCATCCTCGCCAAAGCAGTCGAGGAACTGGCTCATCCAAATAATGTCATAATGCTTGTCGGTGGGGAACTGCTGGCTGTCATCCAAAAGGTTGATGCCATAGCCGTCGATGCGGTCGGCACCTTTCTTGCCTTTAGTGAACTCACGCATCATTTCCAACTGTTGCGGCAGATCCATGATGGTCACCTTGACATTGTCGTCAAAATCGACGCAACGCAGGGCCCAACGGCCTGTGTTGCCGCCCACATCGAGCACGGTCTTGGGATGGTCGCCAAAGAGCAGCTGCAAGGCTTGGTCGAAGGAATGGTCGGAATAATAATGGTCGAAGCCGAACCAGCTCTTCTGCACCTGAGGAGGCAACTGCGAAAGGCCTTCATAAATCGTCGGCCAGCTGCCGAAATGTTCCAGACCTGCAGGACGGCCTTCTTTCAAAGCTTCCTCCAAATGGAACCAACCTTCATAGTTGACATCGTGGTTGAAGTCGATGTTGACGCGAATGGCAGGGTCGGTCAGCAGGAACCAACCTGTCTTCGACAAGGTGAAACGGTCGGTTTCGGTATTCACCAGCACAAGGCCGATACAGAGCGAGCCTTCCATCAACACCTTAACTGCGTAGGGCGAGAGATTTGTCTTTTCAGCAATTTCAGCTTGAGTCAGACCTTGTTCGTTGTCGCGCAGCATGTCCAAGATACCAAACTTGATCATCAGGCGGCCCACTTGGAAGATGATGGGGCCGAAAGCGATGAAATAAGCCAACTCTTGGGCTTCTCCGGCTTTTTTATGCTCTTTAGTATATGCTTTTTCAAGGGCAGGAAAAAGTTCCATTTGTATTATATTTTCTTGATTACCAATGCACTATTTGTCCCACCAAAACCAAAAGAGTTGGAAAGGATAGTGTTTAATGTCTTGTTGGTCGTAGTGTTAATGATGTTGAGGCCTTCCGAGTATTCATCTGGGTGCTCAAAGTTGATGTTGGGAGCGATGAAGCCGCCGTGCATCATGAGGATACAATAGACAATTTCGCTGGCACCAGCCATCCAACACTCGTGACCCGTCATCGACTTAGTTGATGAAATGGGTGTTTTTGTAACGCCAAACATATTCTTCAAAGCCATAGCTTCAAACATATCGCCTTGGGGCGTTGAGGTGGCGTGGGCGTTCACATAGTCAATGTCCTCGGCTTTCACTCCTGCCTCGTTCATGGCGCGGGTCATGGCGCGTTGGCAGCCTTCCTCGCTTGGTTGAGAGATGTGAATCTCACCATTCGAAGAAAAGCCATAGCCACAAACTTCAGCCAAAATCGTTGCTCCACGCGCCACGGCATGGTCGTAATCCTCAAGCACCAAAGCCGCTGCACCACCACTAGGCACCAGGCCGTCGCGATCACGGTCGAAGGGACGGGAAGCTTTGGTCGGGTCATCAACCCTTGTCGAGAAGGCGCTAATACCATCAAAGCTGCCCATCGAGAGGTAGTTGGTCTCCTGGGCGCCACCGCAAAGCACCATGTCCTGCAAGCCATTGCGGATGAGCATAGCGCCAAGTCCTATGGCATGAGAACCACTAGCACAAGCCGCGCTAATGGTCATGTTGATGCCTTTCAAGTGGAAGATAGTGGAAAGGTTCATCGTCACAGTGGAGTTCATCGATTGGAAAATGGCTGCCGATCCCACCAAGGTAGTGTCTTTCTTCTCTAAAGCTATCTCATGCGATTCTATGACCGCTTTGGCAGAAGAGTCGTTTCCAAAAAGCACACCAACTTCGTTCTCAAGCAGGTAAGCATCATCAATCCCAGCTTGCTGGAAAGCCTCCAAAGTGGCCATATAGGCATATTCGCCTTCCTCGGCAAGATACATGCGAAGCTTGCGGTCGAGTTTGCCTTTCAGTTGTGGCTTTTCCACAATACCCGTCAATGGCGAACGATAACCATATTCTATGCGTTGCGGGTCGATGCCAATGCCAGAACGGCCTTCGCGCAAAGCGACTTCAACTTCTTCTTTGTTTTTCCCGAGGCACGACCAAATGCCCATGCCCGTGATGACAACTCTTCTATGATTCATAGTTTGATTCTTTCAAGTCGGCCCTTCGACGGGCTCAGGGACCTAGGTCGTTGAGCTTGTCGAAACGCCGATATTTTATGTATAAAGCCCTCCGTTGATTGAAATCACCTGCCCCGTAATGTAAGCGGCATCATCTGAAGCAAGGAAAGCAGCCAAGGCTGCCACTTCCTCAGGTTTGCCAAAGCGACCCAAAGGGATAAGTTTCTTCAATTCATCGTTTTCAAGCTCTTTGGTCATGTCGGTGGCAATGAAGCCAGGAGCAATGGCATTGACGGTCACCTTACGGGCAGCCACTTCCTGCGCCAAAGCCTTGGTAGCTCCAATCAGAGCTGCCTTAGCGGCAGAATAGTTGGTTTGTCCAGGCTGACCTTTCAGTCCCGACAACGAAGCCATATTGATGATACGACCATTGCGGCGGGTCAACATGTTTTTCAGCACGCGACGGGTGATATAGAAGAAACCATTCAAAGTGGTGTCCAACACCCGATTCCATTGATCCTCCTGCATGAAGATCATCAGGTTGTCTTCATGAATGCCCGCGTTGTTGACCAACACGGAGATGTAATCATCGGGATGGCTTGTCGCCCACGACTCCAGAGCCGTTTCAATGGCTTGGGAATCGGCAACATTGAAGGGCAGCAATTCACCTGTACCGCCAGCTTCTTGAACCTGTTTCAGTGTGTCTTCAGCAGCCTCTTTATTTGACTGATAATTGATAATGACTGTAAAACCATCCTTGGCCAAACGTAAGGCGATGGCTTTTCCCAAACCTCGTGAGGCACCTGTAATGAGCGCGTATTTCATTATTTCAATTTCAAAGGATTGGTTTTCAGATAATTCTCAACAGCGGCAATTTCCTTGTAGAAAGGCGTGTCTTCGATGAAGAGTGGAATGATCTCCCTCACTTTGTCGTAAATTTTCCTCGAAGTCGGTGCCAGTTTGTCTGCAATCTTCAAGCAATCGGTGGCTTGAGCCAAGGCGATGTATTGGATGGCCATCACCTGGAAGCAGTTCTCCACCACTTGCTTGCAAAGCAGGGCCGAGTTGGTACCCATACTGACAATGTCTTGGTTGTCGTTGTTGTTCGGGATGCTGTGCACATAGTTAGGCATGGCCAGCGTTTGGCATTCGGCAGTTGTCGAAGTAGCCGTGAACTGGCAGGCCTGCATACCGTAGTTCAATCCCAATGTTCCAAGGTTGAGGAAAGGCGGAAGAATGCCGTTGATGCGATCATGGAAGAGGTAGTTCAATTGTCTTTCGGCAGTCATGCAGAGGCGCACCAAGGCGATTTTCACTTTGTCTTCTTCCAACGAGATATAGTCGCCGTGGAAGTTGCCGCCATGATAGACATACTCTGTTTCGGGGTCGACAATGGGGTTGTCGCAGGCCGAGTTGAGTTCATCTTCAAGGATTTGGCGGGTGTACATCAAAGTATCGTAGATGGGACCGAGTATCTGCGGCGTGCAGCGCAACGAATAGTAGGCCTGCACCTTATGCTCAAAGACCTTCACATCGGAGTGACCATAGTCGTAAAGCTCATGGGCGCGTTTCTTGAGGCATTGCGAGCCTGCTGACAGCTCACGCAAACGGCGTGCAATTTCTTGCTGACCTTCGTGACGGCGACAGTTGTTTTCGCCTTCCGACATGTAATCGTCGAACGAAGAAGCGATTTCGTTCATCCAAACAGCAGCTAAAGTAGCCCAGTCGAGTAAGGTCTCGGCATGGAATTGGTTAACCACGCTGATGCCCGTCATCACAGAAGTGCCATTGGTGATGGAAAGACCTTCGCGGATGTGCATCTTGAGCGGTTCAAGGCCGTTTTCTTTCATCACCTCAGCGGTCGGTCTCCATTGACCTTTATAGTGGACTTCACCTTCACCGATGAGGCACAACGCGATATGAGCCAACTGCACCAAGTCGCCGCTGGCACCCACGCTGCCATGCATGGGAATGAAAGGATATATCTCGCGGTTGATGAACTCAACAAGCAATTTCACCACATCGGTATGCACGCCCGAACGGCATTGCAACACCGTGCCAAGGCGGGCTATCATGGCCGACTTCACATAGATATCGTCCAAGGGCTCTCCTGCTCCAGTGGAGTGACTACGGATGATATTATATTGTAAATCTGTTAGATACTTATCATCCACACGCCATTGGGCCATTGGGCCAAAGCCTGTATTGATGCCATAAATGACTTTTTCGGCGGCAAACTTTTCCAAAAAACGGTAACACGCTTCCACGCGATCAATCCACGCTCCAGAAACCTGAATCTTCTCATCGGAATGCAAGACTTTTTCTACTTCTTCGAGCGTGATTCTGTCATTAAATGTAATCATTTATTTCCCTTTTTTAAATAGAGGTGCAAAAGTATGAAAAAAAACAATATAAATTCATTATCTTTTCAAATAACAAAGCATTTGGTTTGTCTTATTGTTTTATTTCCTATCTTTGACCCGCGAAAAAACTAATTTTTTATGACCGAAACAAACAACAGATGGTTGGTGGTCGTCAATCCAAAGGCATCGGTCGGAAAATCCGGAAGAGACTGGCCTATGATTAAGCAACTGCTTATCCAAGAGGGAATTATGTTTGATGATATACTGACTGAATATCCTTGTCATGCCATTGAAATTGTCCGTAACGCCATTGTTGAAAAAGGCTATCGAAAAATTATCTCTGTAGGAGGCGACGGCACCAATAATGAAGTGATTAATGGCATATTTACGCAAGATGTTGTTCCCACCACCGACATTACCATGGCCGCCCTTCCTATCGGTACAGGCAACGACTGGCGCCGTACCTTTGACATTCCTTTGGAATATGAAGATGTCGTCAAAACTATCAAGGCGGGGCATACTTTTGCCCACGATATTGGCAAACTGACCTATTATAATGACGGCGACCCAAAGACCCGTTTTTTCCTAAATGCAGCTGGTACAGGCCTAGATGAAATGGTTTGCCATTCAACCAACCTCATGAAACAACAAGGCAAAGGCGGCACTATCCGTTACTTGATTAGCGTGGTGAAATGTTTGCTGAAATATAAAGTCACCCATGTGCAAATCGAAGTGGATGAACAACAAGTGTTTGATGACAATATTTTGAGTCTTTCTGTTGGCAATTGCCGTTTCAATGGTGGCGGTATGATGATGATGCCCAAGGCTGTCCCAGATGATGGTCTGTTCGACATGACCGTCATCCGAAAAGTATCCATCTTCAAATTCGCCGCCAACGTGAAGAACATCTATGATGGCTCATTCATTGAAAAACTCAAAGAGGTGCAGACTTTCCGAGGCAAAAAGATCCGCATCATCTCCATTCCTCCACATTCCTTGATGGTCGAAACCGAAGGCGAGAACCTCAACAATTCGCCTTTTGACTTCGAAATCCTGCCCAAGGCCATCAATATGGTCATTCCAAAAGAAAGAGGCAAGAAGTCGCAGAAAAAGAAGAGCCGTTTCAAAAAGAAAAACAACAATTCAACAATTCAACAATAAACAATAAACATTATGGTAAACATCGACCAAATCAATTTTGAAAACAAGCGCGTGGTTATCCGCGTCGACTTCAATGTCCCGTTGGATGACAATTTCAACATCACTGACGACACCCGTATGCGTGCCGCTCTGCCAACCATCAACAAGGTCTTGAACGACAAAGGTATGGTTGTGCTGATGTCGCACCTCGGTCGCCCGAAGAAGAACCCCGACCCGAAGTTCTCCATCAAGCCGATTATCAAGCACTTGGAAGAATTGTTGGGCCGTCCCGTGCAATTTGCTACCGATTGCATGAAAGCCGCCGACCAAGTGGCTGCTCTGAAACCTGGTGAGGTGCTCGTACTTGAAAACCTCCGTTTCTATGCCGAAGAAGAAGGCAAGCCGCGCGGCATCGAGAAAGGTGAAGAAGGCTACGACGAAGCCAAGAAAGCCGTGAAAGCCTCACAGAAAGAGTTCACCAAGACCCTTGCGGGCTATGGCGAATACTACATCAACGACGCTTTCGGTACCGCTCACCGTGCCCATGCTTCAACCGCTTTGATTGCCGACTACTTCGATGCCGACCACAAGATGTACGGCTATCTGATGGGTAAGGAAGTGGCTGCCGTCAACAAGGTGATGAACGAAATCCAACATCCTTTCACCGCTATCATGGGTGGCTCTAAGGTCTCTACAAAGATTGAAATCATCGAGAACCTGCTCACCAAGGTCGATAACCTCATCCTTTGCGGTGGCATGACTTACACCTTCAAAAAGGCTCTCGGCGGTAAGATTGGTAACTCCATCTGCGAAGATGACAAACTCGACCTCGCCCTTGACATCCTCGCCAAAGCCAAGGAAAAGGGCGTTAAGCTGGTGCTTGCCGAGGATTGTGTAGTGGGCAACAAATTCGCCAATGATGCCGACACCCAAGTCGTTGACCCAATGAACATTCCCGAAGGCTGGGAAGGCATGGATATCGGTCCGAAGACCCGCGAACTCTTCGCCAATGTCATCAAAGGCTCGAAGACCATCCTTTGGAACGGTCCCTGCGGCGTGTTTGAGTTCGACACCTTTGCACAAGGCTCAAAGGCTATTGCTGAGGCCATTGCAGCTGCGACCAAGGACGGTGCCTTCTCCCTCATCGGCGGCGGTGACTCAGTGGCTTGCATCAACAAGTTCGGCTTGGCTGACCAAGTGAGTTATGTCTCCACTGGCGGCGGTGCCTTGCTCGAAGCCATCGAAGGCAAGGAGTTGCCGGGTATTGCAGCGATTAAGAAGTGATGCTAGCCCCGAAGGGGCAGCAGCATAATAGGCGGATGGTGTAAACCTCCGCCGATAAACAATGGAATTATTTCAAGCCCCGAAGGGGCGGCAGAATTGGACGCACAATGTTTTTCTGTCACCCCTTTGGGGTTCTGTTTTTTCGGTATGGGAAAATCCTATCCGTTTTATTTCGGCAGAGGTTTACACCATCTGCCTATGGAGCTGTCACCCCTTTGGGGTTACGAGGTTCCGCCAACAGATTCACCATAATTGTGCCAAATAAAATCTTCTTTTTTGTGTTGTCTTTTTGGCTTTTTTCCTATTTTTGCGTCCAATAAACCATTTGTCGAATCATATTCTTAGTAAAACATATCAGACTGAATAATAGATAATAAAATAAAAAATAACGGGCTTTACGCTCTTGTTCTCACTTGGAAAATCTGGTAAATTTAAAAAGCGGGAGAATAAGCAAGCGGAAAGTTTGCGTTTTATGGCGCAAACTATTTCGTGCTTATTACCGCACCGGTTTACCAGAACCTTCCAAGTTAATAAGCAAACAAACGAAAGGTGAGCGCCTCTTTTGTTGCTTTTCGAGACAAGATTTGAAGCCCTCAACCGAAAAGCACCTCATGGAAAGAGAAAAACGATACCCTACTAATGGTTTCCATCTCGGAAAAATAGTGAAGGCAGAGCTAACCCGACAAGGTCGCAGCATCACTTGGCTAGCCCAACAAGTGGGTTGCTCGCGTGAAAATCTATACAAAGTGTTTCGCCACAAATGGATTTACACTGACCTCCTTTTTCAGATTTGTGAGGCCTTGGATTACGACTTTTTCAAATTATGCTCCGATTATTACCAAGCCAAAAAACGTGAAAAAAATAACTAATGATTTGATAGCTTTTTTCCAAAAAATCGGGAAGAATAGCACCACATAAAATACTGATAATAAAAAAGATTGGTATATTTTTGCGGCAAATAACATTTCAACTAACACCGATGAGTCAAATGGGTATAACCAGACAAAAAAGGAATTGAAAAAATTGAAGATAATATTAAAAACCATATTCCTTTGGTTTGTCGATTGTCTTTCGGCATGGGTTAGACGAGGGCTTGTCATTAGAGATTAACGAAAACTGAATAATTATAAATTAAAAGAATCATGAAGAAAGTATTATTGGTTTTAATTGCAGTTTTAGGCTTCGCTTTTGCAGCAAATGCCCAAAATGGTGCTATTGGTGTCCGCCTTGGTGGAGGTTCTGCCTTGTATGGCGGCGAAATTTCCTATCAATTACCAGTAGGTAATAATCGCGTTGAATTCGACCTCGGTTTCAGCGGTAACGAATACGTCAATTTGGCGGGTGTCTATCAGTGGACAGGCCCCATCGCTGGTGATTTTGGCTGGTATGCCGGTCCTGGTGCAAATCTCGGTTATTGCATTCACCATGGCTTCGGCATTGCCGTCATTCTACAAGGCGGTATCGAATACAACTTCCCCTCTATTCCTTTGCAACTAACCTTGGATGCGCGTCCATCGTGGGACTTCATCAAAAGAGAAGGCTGCGTATATAACGGCTTTGGCTGGGGTGTTGCATTAGGTATTCGTTATAGACTTTAAAACCAAACAAAAACGGGCTTTCCTAATTCCACCACGATGGATCAGTTTAAATCATCTTATCATTTCGAAATCACCACCTCGGAAAAAACAATGGAAGTGTTCGGAACGGTGATGTCACGAACGCCTGAAGGTGTTGTGCTTGACTTATGGTGTCCAGAAGAGCCTCGTTTGAATCAAAAGATAACAACAACCATTGACGACATTCCAAAAACAGTAGAAACTTTGCTTCGCAAAAACCTTGAACAAAGTCTAAATTTCACAGAATCATAATTGACTAAAACCGATGTGCCCGATGGGATAGAACTGGGCTAATTAAGTGATGAAAAAAGGAATCTTATTAGTTATGATGGCATTTCTATTGGCATCATGTGCTTCAAACAAAAATATCATACAAGCCCCGAATCAACAAGTTATTAGAATCACAACTGTTCCTGAAGGTGCTAAAGTTCTGTTAAACGGAATGGTGGTGGCATTATCCACTCCTGCTGACATTGTTGTACCTTTGGTTTATGAAGAAAATTGGGATGTTATCTCTCTTGTACCACAAACTTTGAGATTTGTGAAAGAGGGCTATGAAACGGGAACCTATACTCTCCAAGGACATCAGTTCTATGATGGCAAGAAGCATTTGTATGGGAATAAAAAAAGCGGCTTTCTCATAGAATTTCCCAATACGATTAACTATGAATTTGATAAACCAGCCTATATTTTAGACCCTACCATACCGAAAGGAGAAGCCAAGAATGAAGTAAAAAGAGAAAATCCAGGGACAACAGCACTTGAAAGAACCATCATTCGTTGGAATTTTGATTCCGACCCACGCGGCGCAAGAGTGTTTTGGAGAGTAGTCTCCAATATTCCTGAATTAGTAAAAAACACAAACGAAACTTATCTTGGTTCAACGCCTTATGAAGACACTCGTTCTTTTAATATCCTTGGTTTGACCTACGATAACTCCAGGGATGTACAAATTGAAATTAAAGTGGTTCGTGCCGGTTATGTCGACCAAATGAAAAGGTTTAATATCCGTCAAGCCATTGATCAACAAGAAATTAGTTCGTTTTTCTCTTTAATAGAAGATGAACATTAAAATGAAAGCAATGAAAAAGTTACTAGTGATAAGTTTGGTTTCTTTGATAATGGTATTGTTTTATTCATGTGCTACTATTTTGTCTGGAACAAAAGCGAAAGTAACAGTGACAAGTGCGAATGTTGAACGAGCCAATTTAATAGTAGATGGAATGGCTTATAATAATATGACATTTCCAGCGGAAATAATGGTAAAAAGAGGATTTAAGCCTTCTATTATCAAAGCAGAAACTTCTGATATGGAGGGTTCAACCACCGTTGAGAAGTCTTTCAATGCAGTATATCTTGGAAATATATTATTAGGAGGAATCCCTGGTTTTGTTGTTGATGCTGCTAATGGAGCGATGATGAAGCCAAAAAAGGATAAATACTCAATATACTTGTATCCTAAAGCAAATCAAAATACTAGAAATGAGATTATTGTTGAGAATAAAGAGAAAGTTTCAAGAGATAATCCTGGTGGCACTACATTGGAAAGAACTATTATTCGTTGGTATTTTGATTCTGAACCTCGTGGAGCAAGAGTGTTTTGGAGAGTTGTTTCCAGTGTTCCAGACGAAGTTAAAAACACTAATGAATTGTATTTAGGTACAACCCCATATGAAGAAACTCGTTCTTTTAATATTTTAGGTCTAACCTATGAAAACTCCAGAGATATTCAAATTGAAATTAAAATTGTTCGTCCTGGTTATATTGATCAAATGAAAAGATTTAATGTTCGGCAAGCTATTGATCAACAGGAAATTAGTTCTTTCTTTGATTTAGTGGAAAAATAATATGGTTTTATGAGAGTTAACTTGATATTGTGATGTGTTTGATTTTATCAATATTACTAAAAACCCCATAGTATTGCTAAAGCTATCGCATACAAAGAACTCTTGGCATTACAGCAATTTAGAAGTAAATAAGTAATACGTCTTGATTAATTAAAAAAAGGACAGCTTCGGCTGTCTTTTTTTACTTTACAAAATTAAAAACAATATTCATTTTTATTTCTCAAAAGTAAAAAATATAGTAAAAATTTGTTTTTCTAAAGTAAAAAATCGTATCTTTGCAGCGAGAAAAACAGAAAACTATGGATACTTTGTTCAAAACCTATGGTCGTTTGTTGGCCGACACCGATTTGAGTTTCACTCGATACCTTTACGACAAAATCAACTGGGACAACCGATTGATTGTCATCAAGGGAGCGAAAGGCGTGGGCAAGACAACCCTGATGCTGCAACACATCAAACGCACTTTTACGGAGGTGGAAAAGGCTTTGTACGCTTCATTAGACCACATTTGGTTTGCCAACCACACCTTGCTTGAATTGGCGGAATACCACTATACACATGGCGGCACTCACATCTTTTTGGATGAAGTCCACAAATACAAGAACTGGCAGCAGGAAATCAAGAACATTTATGATTCCTATCCTCATCTTCATATCGTGGTGACAGGCTCATCGATGCTGAAACTGGAAGAGTCGATGACTTCTGACCTTTCGCGCCGCCACCGTGCCTACACGATGGAAGGTCTTTCTTTCAGGGAATACTTGAAGTTGGAGCAGGTGGCCGACCTTCCCGTGTTGTCATTGGAAACCATACTGAACAACCATTTTACCGAGGCTTCGCAAATCACATCAAAAGTAAAGGTGTTGCAACACTTTGAAAAATATTTAGAATCAGGCTATTACCCGTTTTATCGCGAAGAAGGTGATGGATTCCCAGATAGGCTGCAACAAGTGATAGACACGGTTGTCACCGTTGAAATCCCTGCTGTGAGCAATATTGAATATGATTCCGTTTATAAGGTCAAACAACTTTTGGCGATCTTGGCCGAACTGAAACCCTATACCTTAAATATATCATCACTTTGCACTACATTACAAGCCTCACGCAACAATGTATTGAAACTTCTTGACTTGATGGATAAGGCGGCTTTGGTAAGACGACTCTACGCCACCGAAAGCGGAATGAACATGTTGACAAAGCCAGAAAAGATACTTTTCTACAATACCAACCTCATGTACTGCCTAACCCCTCAAGTCGATTCGGGAACCATGCGCGAAACCTATCTTGCCTCGCAAGTTGGTGTCAATCATAAACTTTATATGCCTAACAAAGGCGATTTGGTCGTGGATGGCAAATGGCTCTTCGAAGTGGGCGGAAAAGGAAAAGGTTTCTCGCAAATCAAGGATATCAAAGACAGCTTTGTTGTAACCGACAATATGGAAATCGGCCACGGAAACAAGATCCCTTTGTGGCTTTTTGGCTTGTTGTATTGATGAAAAGCGTATTTTTGCCGTTAGTTTGAAAAATTCCCAAAAATGAAAAAAGCAACCTTGATTTTAGCCTTGTTTCTCGGACTGGTGTCGATGCTGAATGCCCAATGGACAAGCCCGGGGAATGGAACGACCTATACCCTGCCAGACTTGGTAAGTGTTTCCAATGGCGCAGTCACCAACAATGGCACCGTGTTTTCGTTTAATAGCGACATCACCATTTTAGCAAATGATGTATTGAAAATCGACAACCAAGTGACCCGAATTGATGCTGTTGGCGTGTTGATTACCATTAACGGTTCTATGGTTTGCACAAACGCAGCAAGAGTCGGCATCTATGGATCCATGACGCAACAATTCAGTATGCGCTTCGAAAATGCCACAGATTGTCAACTTAAAACCTTGTATTTCAGCGATGGATGTGGCATCAAAGTGATTGAATCCGATGTCGACTTTATCGACTGCAAGTTTGTTTATTTTACTTGCGACTATGCCAATGCCGTCATTGACTTCATGAACTGCAATCCTACAATTGAAGACTGCTATTTCCTTAGGAACGAAGGTGCGGCCATCAGTTCACCTGCCAATGGACAAGGGTCGCCTAGAATTTTGAATAATGTGCTGGAGGAAAATGTCACAAGCGACATCAACAGCCCCCAAATCAATCTCGGTCCTGGCGCAGAAGATACCATTTATATCGTTGGAAATGAAATAGATGATGACTGGGCAACGCATCGCGTGGGCGGCATCTCTATCGCTGACCTCATGGGTACAGGTGCAACAAAGGTATTGCTGAAAGACAATGTTATCATTAATGGCCGCTATGGTTACAACCAGCAAGGCCTGACCATTTCTTCCATCATCGAGCGGAACCAATTTGTCGACAACCATTTTGAAGATAATCCCATGAACGGCGGTAGCGGCATCAGTATCTATGGTATGGATGGAAATAACAAGGCCGTCATTCGCAACAATGTGATTACAGGAAACTTGTGGGGCATCACCGCCATCAACGCTTTCGACATCGACCTTGGCACCGAAGACGATTGGGGCTACAACCAAATCCACGACAACGGCAACGGCGGCGTGATTTATGACCTATACAACAACTCTACTTGCGACATTATGGCCGTTGGCAACAATTGGGGCACTTCCAACAGTCACATAATCGAGGAACATATTGTACACCAAAACGATGACCCGAGCTTGGGTTTGGTCACCTTTGTTCCTTTTGTCGATGTTGATGGCATGAACGAAGTATCAGCCAAAGCTTTCGAAGTGTGGCCTAATCCCACCCATGGTCGTTTCATGGTGGAAGGCAAAGGAAAGATGACCATCATGAATGCCCTCGGTCAAATCCTTATCAACCAAGAAATCGACGGCAAAGAAAGCATAGCATTGCCGCAAGGCCTTTATTTTGTGAAAATAGGTAATACCACACAAAAGGTAATCATTGAATAACCATTGTGATTGTAGGGCTGTCGTATTACGGCAGCCGTAACATTGTTTTCTGTTGCGGCTGCCACGGTGTGACAGCCCTACAACACCATTATGATATATTATCAAACAATTTTCCTATTTTTGTGCCCAAATTATTACACCATGTCCAAAACTATTGTCAACATCATAGATAAAAGCAACCCGATGCCGGCTTATCTCTTCACCAAGGAATACTATGAAGAAGGTGATGAGTTGCTTTTTATTTCCACTGAAGAGGAAGCCAGTTGCATACAGCTGCTGGCTCAACAACTGAAAGTCGAAGAAACTCTGGTGAAAAGCATTATTGTGAAGCGTTTTGAAGACAAGTTCCTGTATGAACACATCTGCCGTACCATCAAGAGCAAACTGAACCCGGAGACACAATATTACCTCAATCTAGCTGGAGGCAACCGTTATATGACTCTTTCGGTGCAGCATGTCTTCGAGGAGTTCAACACCTTATTTTTCTATACCCAAACCCGTGAGAACTTGATTGTCAAGACCATCTTCGACCATAGCATCTATGATGACGACGATGAGGTGTTTCCCATCAAGCACCGCATGACACTGAAAGAGTATTTTGGTCTATACGGACTGCAAAGCGATGTGGACCAACCACGCAAACAAGTGAAAGAGATTGCTTTCTCACAGCATCTGTTTACCATGTTTTCACAAAACATGTTTGGCCGCGGCGATTATCAGGTGATGGAAACACTGCGCGAAAAATACCGCAACTGGAAGTTCCTCATCATCTCGGAAGTGGAAAACCCGCACAAGGAGTTTATGACACCCATCCCTAACTTGAGCAAGTTCTTGAATTACATTGGTTTTGTTCCAGAAAGACCAGGTTCGTTGCAAAGCTATGAAATCGAGTATCTTACGGGAGGTTGGTTTGAGGAATATGTCTACGCTCTGATCAAAGATGTGTTGCAGCCCGATGACATTGCGATGGGTGTGCACATTTCCAACGGCATCATCAAGCACAACAATGAGTTAGATGTGTGCTTCATCAAGGCCAACAAACTCTTTGTCATTGAGTGCAAGACGGGAGTGACCAGCGAAAGCCTCTTCAATGAGATTGTCTACAAAGTCTGCGCCTTAAAGGAAGTGCTGCTCGGAACCAGCAATTCCTATATCTTCTCCTTGAAGAAAGACCACAAGGGCAACTGGAAAAAGACCGCCAAATACATGGGCATCACCTTCTGCGACTGGCTCAACCTGACCAAGCCCGAGTTGCTGAAGAACATCCTCAAATCAATGGACAAGATTGCCAAGGAGAACTAAAAAAGCTTTGGGGAGATTTTTTCCATTGCTTTATATGAATTTTCGATTTACAATACGGATTTTTTGAAAAAAGTTTTCATTATCAATCGAAATATTCTATTTTTGCGCCATAAACAAACAAAGAATTATGGTAACAAAAGATCTGCTCCGACAGGTAATCTACGAACAACATGCACTTAACGAACCGTTAGGTGTAAAAAGAAAGATTGTACAAGAACAGGTGTATGCACCTGAAGTGCTTGTGATATCAGGCGTGAGGCGTTGTGGAAAATCGGTGCTGTTGCAACAAATCAGAGCCGAACAAACGGAACAGGATTATTGCCTTTGTTTTGACGATGACCGTCTCTTGCATTTTGAGGTTTCCGATTTCCAACTAATGTGTGATGTGTTCGCCGAGGATTTTGGCATACAAAAGACCTTCTATCTGGATGAAGTGCAGTTGATTGAAGGTTGGGAGCATTTTGTGGACAGACTGTATAGCCATCACAATAAGGTGTTCATCACAGGGAGCAATGCCCATTTGTTGAGCAAAGAACTTGGCACACTGCTTACAGGTCGACATCTTACCCAAGAGCTTTGGCCTATGTCGTTGACGGAATTCATGGAATTGAGGAATGATACTTGGCAAAAAGAAGACCTTTACACGACTGCCGGAAAAGCAAAGCTGGTAAATCTCCAAAACGCTTATCTGCGAGAAGGAGGCTTCCCTCAATATCTTCAAACAAAGAATCCACGATATCTGAAAGAATTATACAACGACATCATTTATCGCGACATTGTGGCGCGGCACAAGCTGTCATCCGATCGACAAATACGAGAAATGGCCTACTATCTGGCAAGCAATTTCACGCATCGTTTCACATACCTTTCGGTAGCAAAGGCAACAGGAATCAAAAGTTCAGAGACTGTTCAGGACTACATACGATATCTTGAAGAGGCATATCTAGTCGGCGTACTCACAAAATACGACTATAAGGTGGGAGAACAACTAAAAAGCCCCAAAAAAATCTATTTTATTGATAATGGCCTTGTCGGACAAATTGGATTTACTTTTAGTGGTAACATGGGGCCTCGATTGGAAAATGCAGTCTATGTGGAACTTCGCCGACGCGAACAGGAAGCCTTCTATTATCATGACAAACAGGAATGCGACTTCGTTGTAAGAGAAAATGCGCATATCACCAAAGCTTATCAAGTAACAACCTCTCTTGCCGACGCTGACACAAGACGACGCGAAATCAACGGACTTGTAGCGGCCATGGATGCCTTTGACTTGAAAGAAGGGGTCATCATCACGCTGGATGAAACAGAAGAGCTAACTCTTGACAACGGACGGATATATGTTATACCTTTCTACAGATGGGTGTTTGAGGAGAATTTATAAGTTTAACCTGTAACTATTCAATCATCACAGCATTAAAGCTTAAACATCACCGTGCCCATAATAGGTCTGTTGATGCGCAAAGGATAGCCCAAATACTGAGCTGTGAAGTCCTTTTTGAAATGATTCAGCAGGCCAAGTGATGATGAAATCCTGAAGGCGATGTCGTTGTATTGGATGCCGATGCCGAAGTTCCACGACAGACCAATCCAATTCCACAAGGGTTTGCCCGTTTCTTCGAGTGGGCTGCCAAACAGAAAGCTGCCGCTTCCCGTTACGACTCCAAAGGAATTCGTCTTGCGGAAAACCACCATGTCGAGGCTTGGACCGGTGAAAAGTTGTAGCTCGGTGCGGTCGCCCAACTTGTCGTGGTATTGCAAAATGACCGGAAGCACGCCTGCCAAATCGTGGGCTTTCACTTCGAGGGTTTGACCTTCTTCCTCGAATTTGGCGTAGGGGTGGCTGTACTCAAGGCGCACACCTGTCACAATGCCGAGAGGTGTCTTGCCTAGCATATATTCGCGGTCGTATTCCAGGCCGTAGGCAAGGGCCATCGTGCCCTGTTCCGATGCAATGTACGACATGCTGATACCGTTACACTGCATCGTCTTGCCCATCATGGAAATGCCGAGCGTGTTGTTCACCCTCTTGCGGCTGACGGGTTCGTTTTTGGTTTCCTGCTGGGCAAATGCCGTGGAGCCCAGCATCAATGCGATTAGTAATAATGCTTTGGTTTTCATTGGGAAAATAATTGTTTGTTATTGTTTAGACTTTATGATTTCATGCTCACAAAAGTATATCAAAAATCCATATAATAACCATCTGGCAAACCCTAGTTTTGTTTTGTCCATATTAATTTTGGTTTTCAAATTTTCAATATGCTATTATTCAAAGATTTATATAAAATCGCATTTTTGTTTTGTCCCTATGATTTTTCGTTTTAAGAGACAATCAAACGCTAAAATCATACGATTTTATCAAACACTATTTAATGGTTTACTGAATAGACTTACTCTAATGTAAGTCATCATTCAAAAAAAATACCTTCTCATCCGTTACCAACAATCGAGAGTCTAATCCGAAAAACACTGCCCTATTATCATCAAAATGCCCGGCAGGAAAACCGAAACAAACTGGATAATCGTATTCCGCCACAGCCTCGGCAATGACTTCTTCCACCGACATTCCGAACGGATCGGGATTGTCATGGATTTGGGTCAAACCACCGACAATAAGCCCTTTCAGACAAGCGAGTTTTCCAGCCCGTTTCAAGGCATGCATCATCCTGTCAATGTGGTAGATATATTCATCTACTTCTTCGATGAACAGGATTTTTCCCTCCAATTCGGGAAAAGTATCAGATCCTATCATGCCATATAGAACCGACAAATTTCCACCAACAATCTCCCCTTCCATCTGTCCTATTCGGTTCATCTTATGCGTAGGAAAAACATAATGCAAAGGTGTGCCTAAAAGGGCATCCAGCAAGGATTGTTTGGCCTCTGGTGTCTTGTTGGCAAAAAAGAAAGGCATAGAGGCATGAAGACTTGGAACGCCCAAACGATTCAACTTACCATGAATCACCGTCGTATCACTGAAACCTATAACCCATTTTGGATGCTGCAAAAACCTGGTGAAATCCAACTTGTCGATGATGCGGATGCTGCCATAACCGCCACGAGCCAACCAAATGGCTTCTATTTGCTCATTGTCAAGGTATTCCTGAAAAACAGCGGCACGGAAATCATCATCACCGGCAAAAATATGATGCTCGGCAAAAAACCTGTCATCGTAAACGGGTACAAATTCATTTTCTTTCAACCAATCGATGGCATATTGCATTTCTTCGGTAGTCACCTTACGAGCTGGCGCGACAATGCCAATCTTTGATCCTTGATGTAAAAACGGTATCTGCTTCATTCTCTCACGATTTCATTGTCATCCAAGGCCTCGCCATCATATTTCACTTCCTTGCCTTGATCGTAAGTGATGGTAAAATACAATTCTCCTGTATCCAAATACTTTTTCCAATCACCGTGCTTCACACCTGCTTTATAGCATTGAATTTCGCGTAGCTTGCCATTTTCATAATAGAACAAATGTTCACCATCGGGATAACCTGCATTGAAAGTGCCGCGAAAAGCCATTTTGTCGTTGTCGTAATACGAAACCCATTCCCCCACTTGTTTGTCGTTGCGATACTCGCCATGGGTGCGCATATCTCCGATTTCTTCAGTCCATTTACCGTTTTTCAAACCATCGAAATAAGTGCCTGAAACGATGAGGTTTCCCTTTGAGTCATATTCCTTGTACGGTCCATTGGGCTGCCCTTTGTAGAACTGTTCTTCAATTTGTTTCTGGCCGTTGTCATGATACCAGATCCAAACCCCGTCAGGTTCACCTTCCTTGTAGTTTCCAACCTCTTGAAGCTGACCATTGTGGTAATAAAACTTCCATTCGCCTGAGCGTAAACCCGCAACAAAAAGACCTTCTGCACGCAAAGTGCTGTCGGGATAAAACTCTTTGTACTCGCCGCGACGCTTGCCATCGGTATCCACAATACCTTCACCAACCAAGGAGCCTTTTTTGTAGGTTTGGGAATTGATGACATTACCTTCCTCATCAAATTCGCGCCAAACACCTTCACGCTTTCCGTCACGGAAAGAAGCTTCGCGTTTCACCTTACCATTGGGATAATACTCATGTTGCACAACAAGTGGCTTTTGATCACTTTCCAAAAACTGCTCTACATCGTTTACAAACTTGGTGATTTTCTTCAAGTTACCCTTCTCATCATACTCTTTGTAGAACCCATCGCGCAAGCCATGCTTATAATAGCATTCCGTATGTATTGTCCAATCTTCGAAAAAAATTTTCCAATAACCATGTTTTTTGCCATCGCGGTCATAACGGTTCAAGGCTTCACGAGTCATGATAAAACCTTTTCGATAAGTGATGATTTCGCGCAAGAGTCCAGTGGTATCGAAAACGGGCGAAATACCCTCTTCAAAACCATTCTTGAAAGAAATGGTTTGTATAAGACGATGCTTTCGATCATAGCGATGCCCTTCCCCTTGCTTTACATCATTCACAAAAGGCTCCTCCAAAATGTCTTCTTTACCGAAGGTAAAGCGCAAACCGTTTTTCAAATCCTTCTTGTAATTGACAATCAAAGTTGTGTCGCCCGACTCCGCAAAGAACACCCAAGTGCTGTCCAAAAGAAAATCTGTGCGCTTTCCGATGGACTTCAGCTGACCACTCTCGTAATAGGTCTTCCAAAGTCCGTCAGGCTTTCCATCACGAAGATAACCTTCACTTGAAATCTGCCCATTGGGATAGGTATATGTCTGATATTCAGTCTGTGAAAAGGACTTCAAACCGAATAAGAAACATAGCGTTATGAAGAGTAATATGGTCTTTTTGTTTATCATTTACTTCCAAAAAACGGGTCAAAATTAGGCATTTTGGTTGGAATAACGACATCTTCATCGCAATTCGCTGAAAAAATCGAATGCGGTTTATCAACACTTCAAATCTCATTATTAAAATCATATTTTTATTTTTTTGAATTAATTTCAAATTTGATAGGGTTGTTAATATGCCTGTGAATTGGTTGATAACTTTTCATTAAAATTCTTGCATTAATGGTTTTCAGTTTGAGATTCGTATCGAAGAAAAAAGCAAAGGATTATTTTTCAGCCTTATCAATACCTTTTCGGCTATTCGTTGAAATGTAAAAAAGCGGATAAAATGAACCTCATTTTTTTGAAAATTTGTTCATTTTTTGGTGTTTTGAGGTTGAAAAATGATGCAATGAACAACCCCCTGTTTTTATGCACCAGAATGAAAAAGTTATCAACAAGAAAACTGTTGATAACTTAATATTATACAGAAAATCAATTGATTATCTTAAATCCGTTGATTTTTTCAAAGCGGTTAAGTCGTTCAGAAATAGCCTTATAAAAAGGTTGCGAACAATGAAAATATGTAATTTTGCCCATCGAAATATCAACAGCAGAAAAATGGAACAAATCATACCCATAGCGAGCGATCATGGCGGCTTTGAAATGAAGCAATTTTTGGTTGAAAAATTAGAAGAAGCCGGTTACGAGGTCAAAGATTACGGTACCCACAGCAATGAAAGTGTCGATTATCCTGATATGATCCATCCTTTGGCTTCGGCCATCGAAAAGGGTGAATATCCGCTTGGCATCATTCTTTGCGGTAGTGGCAATGGTGCCCAGATGACGGCCAATCACCATCACCATGTGAGAGCGGCTTTGTGTTGGAATGTTGAACTGGCCAAATTGGCTCGTCAGCACAATGATGCCAATATCCTTGCCTTGCCAGGTCGCTTCATTCCTAATGAGTTAGCTTGGGAGATGGTACAGGCTTTTCTGCATACCGACTTCGAAGGAGGTCGTCACACAAGAAGAGTTGAAAAGATAGAACCCGTTGAAAACCATGATGATGAGTGATTCAAAGACCATATTTAAGGAAGGATGTGTCTTGGCTTTCGATGAGGAGCATTGGCAGAAAATCAACTATAGCACAGGTTGTTTCGAGAACAACTTTGCCAAAGGAAAAGATAACTATCGCAATCTTGACCTGGAAAAACAGCGTGCCTACACCCTGCGCAACAAGTCGTTGTTGAACTTGGAAAAGTTGTTAGTCGACTTTGAAACCCACTTCAACGAAAATGGTGGCAAAGTGTTATGGGCACGCAATGCCGATGATGCCTTGACCATGATTTTCGACATCATCCGCAAGGAAAGAGCCAATGCCATCATGCGTTCCAATTCCACTGTGCTGGATGAAATAGAACTCAATGGTTTTCTGGAGCGTAAAAACATCCGTGTAGTGGAAACCGAAGTTGGGCGTTTCATCATGCACCAAAACAAACAGAAATCATATCATCCCCAGTCACCTTCCATTCATCTTTCCAAAGAGGAAAACAATGCCATTTTGACTTCAAATTTTAAGTTAAAAGCAGACAGTTCTGCCAAGCAAATGGTCAATTTTGTGCGACATGAAGTGGGTATCGAGGCAAAAGATGTGCCTGTCTGTATCACGGGAGCCAATTTCTTGCTTTCCAATACGGGTGGCGTGGTGCTCACTGAGAATGAAGGCAATATACTGAAGTCCATATCTTTGGCAAAAGTACACATTGTAGTGGCCGGCATCGCCAAGGTGATTCCAAATATGGATGATTTAAGCGTATTGTTGCCATTGCTTTCATTACATTCTTCTGGACAAAGCATGGCGGCTTGCAACAGCATCACTTTTGGTCCTTCCAAGACGGGCAATGGACCTGAGCAAATGTATGTCATCCTTTTGGACAATAATCGCTCCGAGTTGCTTGCGCATGAAAAGCAGCGTAAAGTGATGTCGTGTATCCATTGTGGCGCATGTGTGAGCGTATGCCCGATTTATAAAAACATCGGTGGTTATTCCTATGGGACAAAGCACATTGGTCCGGTAGGAACTGTTATGGCACCTTTGATGGAGGGTTTGGAGGATTACAATTACCTTAATTCTGCTTGTTCCTTATGTGGCAAGTGTGTGGAAATCTGTCCCGTAAAGATTCCGTTGGATGACTTGATCATAGAAAACCGTCATTTGGTCATCACCGAAAAGACGGGCAATGCCAAATATGATGCTTTGTTGAAGGCCATGATTTGGCACTGCAAGTCACGGAAAAAGATGGACAGTCCGTTGTTTTTCAAAAAGTTGGAGTTGAAACGGTTGTTGGCACTGCTTTGGGGAGAAAACAGGCCTTTGCCGGAGTTTGCCTCCAAGTCGTTCAGCCAGCAGTGGAGGGAACGGAATCTATAGTTGATTTAAGGAAGCAAATCTTCCATAAATCTTTTGTAAATCTAATTAATGCCGCCAATAAACGGCGGCATTAATTGTATCGTCATCATTCCTTCACCACCTTGTCCGAATAGGTCTTCCCATCTTCCATAGTGACGCGCAAGGTGTAAGTGCCAGCGGGCAATTGGCTCATATCTATGCTCTCGAAAGCCTTGCTTTGCGTGCGCACTAGGCGGCCTTGCAGGTCGTAGAGCTCGATTTGCTTGGGTTGAACATCTGGGGAGAACTGCATATGCAGTTGTTCCTTCGCGGGGTTGGGATAATAGGTAAAGGGGCGCACAA
>JAFRRE010000016.1 GCA_017428285.1 Bacteroidales bacterium
AGTTCGAGATAATGCCCTTCGGAAATTCTTTCCTCATCGAATAACTTACGAGCCTTGGAGCCAAAATCACCAATGACCAATCCCTCGTTTCCTTTTGAATAGAGTTCGACATCATATCCCCGCAAAGCCGCCTCCTGCGTAATCGAAATCGCCAACAGCGCGTCAGCGGACAAAGGACTGATGATGTGCAGTTCCTTCAGCCTCACCACCAAAGTATGATGCGAAACGCCATAAAGATGCTCTATCCGAAGCAACGTGTCAATACTGACACTTTTGCTGACAATCTCATCGGATGGAATGTTTTTCAGCAAACCTTCCTTGGGCATCAGCAAAGCGGAAGCGAACAGATTGGCCGACCTCTCAGCTGCATCGGTATAGATAGAGTTGTCGCAGAAATGCGGCTGGGGATTCTCATCGTAATACAAATGATACAATTCGTGCGCAATGGTAAAGTGCTGCCGTCCCCGCCTCGAATTGCTGTTCACCAACATGAAACGATGCTTCTTGTCTGGGGTCAGAAGCGACAATCCAAATAATTTATCAGACAAGGGCCGATAGAGCGTCATCACATTCAATTGACGGAGGGCTGTTTTCATATTGAGCGGCTCCGTTGCGGAAACACGCAACAACTCGCTTCTCATCTTTCCAGCAAGGATTTCGGCCGTTTCAAGGTTCAACTTTTTCATTTTTCCATCAGCCTTTCCATCTTCAGATAATTCATCACAACGCTCTTGAATGAGGCCAATTCTCGCATATCATCAGCGCTAAGGTCATCAGCGCGGAAGGCGCAGACCAGCATATTGCGGACTGCCGTTTCGTCTTCCTCGAAGAGAAGTGCCAATTCACAGCCGAACAAATCCGCCGCCTTTTGCAGCACTTCCAAAGGCGTTTCGCGCTCGCCTGCCTCATAGTTGGCGTAAGCCGAGCGTCCAACACCAAGATATTCAGCCATTTTCTCTTGCGTATAGCCGTTGGCCTCACGCAAGGCTTTCAGGTTTCTGCCTGTGATTGTGTTCATTTCGACCCTTTTTTAATACTTTTTGCGTGGCAAAAAATACAAAATATTTCGATAATTATATATTTTGCCACGGATTTTTTTAATCCTATACTTCCTGTTTTTATACTCTCCCTCCACCTCAAGGATGCCTTCGTCCACGAGTTGTTTGAGGTAGTCACGGGTGCTTGAGGGTTCGAGTCCGAGGGCTTTCGAAATGGATTTTGCGTCTGAAAAATACATTATCGTTTATGATATTTTGCCTATGAATTGGATATGAGCCTTAATCCCCGTTTAGATGCCGGACGCTGCTTTCTCGCATATTTCTGTAAATCAACAGACATATTTCAAAAAAAACAGTAATTTTGCAGCGTGACAGTAATAAGACAATCCATGATTTCGAATTTGGGATTACAGGTAAATGCAAACAAGATAGGTGCATTGCTCGAATATATATGCAGCCAGATGCCGCATATTCATTTGCGCAAGTTACTGAAAGTAATATACCTCATGGATGAGAAATCCGTGCAGATGCGAGCCATTCCGCTAACATGGCTTGACTATTACGCATGGAAGAAAGGTCCTGTGGCTCCAAGCATTTATGAAGTCAAGGATGGTGCTTTTGCAAATTTTGTGACATGTGTCAAAGAAGATGATGGCAAATGGCATGTGTCTGCCAACAAGACGAATCCCTACGCTATCGACCAAGATTTGAAGGGCTTTAGCGAATACGAAATGGACATCATCAATAGCGTGATTGCCTATTGTAAGGACAAGTCAGCCGATGACTTGACGGACGAGACGCACAGCGAAGACTCGTTGTGGTCGCAAACGGTGTCGCATCATCATATCACTTTCGATGAGAATGGCCGTTCAGAATACCCGATTTGTCTTAACGACCTGAACGATGCCGAAGGAAAGGAAATCTATGCTGAAGCATTGGATAGCATTATGATGCAGGCTTCTCTTAATTCGGCACTCCATGTTTGAACCCGGCACTGTCACATACGGATTTGCCAAAAACATAAACAATCCCAAATACAAATATGCCATCAGCATATTTAGGGATGAAGACGTGCGGGTTGTCATTCATTTCACGACCAGCCAAAGACGCGCAGGTGTTCCCGACGATCAGATAAAACACGGCATCAATCGTGACGCAGACGGCAAAGTAGTGTCGTATGTGTTTGAACCTGATGTAGAGATTGGCGACGTTCCAACGGGCGGTCGTTTCTGCTTTCCTGTCCGCACGGTTATGCAGTTCGACTATGGTTTTCTGCGCGGCGATGACTGGAGCTTGCAGCAACAGTTTGATGATTTGGAGGTCAAATGTCATTTGGACAGAGAAGAGTACCTTAATCTGGTCTACGCCATGTATTGCAGCAAGCGCACACCGACCGAATACAAGCCATATTTGGAGAAGGTTCTTGAAGAGGCGTATGGTTCTAATTAGAGGATACAAGCAGAAAAGGTCTTCACATCCCGAATAAAGATTATCCAGCCCGTTCATGAGGGCACAAAAAATGGAGACTGAAAGTAATCACTCATCTATTCCACTCCAAACAAGCTCATGGGATTTTTCCATCCTTTTTCTTTTTTATTTATATTTTGTCTATCTTTGCCACTGCCTTGCGCGAGTGGGAAGGAATACTGTGGTGGTTAGATAATAGAAATCCCGAATCGGTGTGGGACGAAACTCCTTGCTAAGTGTTGGTGGCCTCGAACAAAGGAGATGGTGGTCGATGCTGAATTAATGGGGGCTTATTATTATTAAAAGATTATTTTGTAGATTTGCAGTGTCATATTTCCAGATTATGTTCAACGGACCTCGCATGGTCAGGAAGTGTGGCGGGGGAAAGGTGAAAATTGAGGTCCCCTAAATAACAATGTCAGCGTATAAATCCAGCATATACGACCTGCTCTCTATGGATAATTTGGCAATACCAGATTATCAGCGGCCTTATAAATGGACCAAGAGAAACATAAATGAACTTCTTACAGATATTAGCAAGGCTATTGAAGAAGGTCAAAAGTATGGTGATTCATACAAGTATCGCATAGGTACTATCCTTATTCATAATTCACAAGATGGCAAGTCGTACATTGTTGACGGTCAACAACGAATTCTTTCTATCGCCCTCGTATGCCTATACCTTTTCCCCTCTTTTCGGTCAGATTTAACTAACCATTGCTTCACTGATGACGTTTCGAAGCAAAATATTCGAGACAATTACATGTTTATTCAGCAATGGTTCACCCTACAAAGCGATGAAGAAAAGAATCGGTTTCTTGAAGCGCTGAAACGCATTATAGAGGTTATAGTTATCACTGTTAATGAGGAATCCGAGGCATTTCAATTATTCGATTCCCAAAACAGTCGTGGCAAACCCTTATATCCACACGATCTTCTTAAAGCCTATCACCTTAGGGAGATGACCTCAAGTCTTTCCGAAATGGAACATGCTGTGAAGAAATGGGAAGATGAGGAACCAAACGAGATAAAAGAGTTGTTTAGCGACTACATCTTCCCGATTTACAATTGGTCAAAGAAAACAAAGACAGATACATTTAGTGACCGGTACATTGAGGTGTTCAAGGGCGCCGACATAAAAGAGTCCTACACCTACGCAATGAGAGCATTTAAATCCTCACCGTTCTTTCAAATTAGCGAACCTTTTATTGCTGGCAATGATTTCTTCGAGTATGTTGGGCACTATATCCAAATGCTTCGCGACATTAAGAAAGAGTTAGAGAAGAATGGGGATTTCTCAGCGATACAAGAAATTCTAAGTGATAGAAGCAGTGGACTAAAGTACTGTAAAATTCTATTCTATTGTGCTCTGTTGAGTTACTACGACAGATTCCATTGTTTCGACAAGATGGCGGTTATTCGCTTGTTCACATGGTCGTTCATGATACGCATAGACATGCAACATCTTGGGTATGACACAATCAATAAATATGCAATTGGAGAATACAACGCGCAATATTCAAACAACCTACCAGTATTCTCATTAATTGCCAATGCAAGAAAGCATGCCGACATATCCAATCTGACAATTGAATGCAATTATAACAAGGATAATTGGAGCGAGCTATCAGTAAAATTATTGAAACTTAACGGATTGTATAGAAATGACAAATAAGGATATTGTAGAACTCATCGTTTATAAGGACAAAGAGAATAATATTTTCAATACTGACAAGCTTTTCCAGATACCACTATATCAAAGAGCATTTGCGTGGGAAGAGAAAGAGCTCGTTCAACTTTTAGAGGATATTAATGACAGTTGTGTAGAACTAAATAGCAAATACTATATTGGTACATTAGTTGTCGCGGATAAAGGGGCATTCTACGAAGTGGTTGATGGCCAGCAGCGCTTGACATCTCTTTTCCTTCTACTTCATTGTCTCGAGGTCAAGGTTACACAGTCTCTTTCTTTTGCTTGTCGAGATAAATCTAACTACACCCTGAAGAATCTGGACGGAATACTAAATAATTCAAGCGTGATCGACAATGACAAGATTCAAGAATCAATCATAAGCGGGGTGAGAATCATCCAGGGCGAGTTGTCAAATGGCAAGAAATATGGAGATGATTTCTTGGAGAAATTGGCCCATGTCGTGATGTATCGCATTGTAGTCCCTCCGCACACCGACCTGAATCATTATTTTGAAACGATGAATACCCGAGGTGAACAGTTGGAGCAACATGACATACTAAAAGCATCATTAATGAGCTGTCTCCAGGGCGATAAAGCTTGGATGGCTGCTTTTTCTGAGATATGGAACGCCTGCAGAGATATGAGCGGTTATGTCCAGATGAATTTCAGCAAAGCGAGCAGAGAGTTATTGTTCGGAGGTTATTGGAATGACAATCCCACATCGTTAACCCCGTTCGTTAAAGCAGCCAAAGGCAAATACTCCGAAAAGAGCAATACGATATACGATATAGTTAAACCAGGTTTCGAGATAAGAAAAGCATATGTCATTACCGACAGCAGCGATAAGGATGCTAATGTTAGGTTTGAAAGCATAATCGATTTTTCATACTTTCTAATTCACTGTTTGAAGACTTTTGTGAGTGTCAAGGGCATCAAGAGCGACGATGAAAGCGAACTTTGCGAGTCACTTCTTAATGACAAGAAGTTAAATATCTTCTTTGAGCGTGTACTTAATCACGGGCTGTTAAAAGATAAACATTTAGACAAAAAGACATTCGCTAAACAGTTTATCAAGCACCTGTTGAGGATGCGGTTTCTCTTCGACAAATTTATTTTAAAGAGGGAATTCATCGGTGACAGTTTAGAAGGTGAATGGAGTTTGAAGACACTCAACGTTTCAGGTCAAGGCAGCAATAAAAAGGCATATTTTACTGACTCAAGTTTTCTTGAGTACTACCAAAGAAAGAAAGACAATAAGGCACTACATGAAAATAATTTGATGATTCAGTCAGCGCTGCGTGTGTCTTATACTTCACCTAAGGTAATGCACTGGATTACAGGATTGCTCTTATGGTTGGAAGAAAATGATAATACCTCACGACTGAACAGTTATTGTGAGGTTGCGGAGCAGATTGCCCGGCAAAGCATTATTGAGAATTTCTTCACCCCTTGCGAAGATGGAGATTATAGGCTTGGCGTAGGTACACCACATATAGTTTTCAATTACCTTGATTACCTAATTTGGAAGAGTAACAGGAACCTCTATAAGGACTTTACCTTCGAGTTTAGGAATTCCGTAGAACATTGGTATCCCCGACACCCGTCTGAATCAGAGATTAAGACTTGGGATGACGGAGGTGTGGACAGGTTTGGCAACTTATGCATCATCCAAAGGAACGTGAATTCCAAATTTTCAAATCTACCACCCGAAGGAAAGAAGACTTCTTTCAGGACAATGATTGAAAAAGGTAGCCTCAAATTAAGGTTGATGAGTAATCTTACGATTCCAGGAAACGGAATCCCTGCGAGTCAAAACTGGAAAGACCATATATGCGAAGAGCATGAACGCGAAATGATAAATATTCTATTAAAGGCTTGCAACTTGGAGAAATAATATCATATTTTTCTATCAATTCTCAATACTTCACCCCCAAAACCACATGTTCATTATCGCTTACAACAAAATCATCGAGGGCGGGCTATCTGAGTGTATTCTATCGCTCTCGTGTTTTGCTCCATTCCGCGATGGAACACTGTTCGTTCCTCACGGTGTCCCTCACTCCATTAAGCAAACCACCAAACCCATCCAATCCCTTGTGTGTTCCCCCGCAGTAAAGCTTCAACATGTAGGGAAGCCCTTACTCCGCTCTGAAGCTTTTACTTTGGCTTTTACTATGGGAAGCTTCTTTTAGCTTCACCGTCCCAACCCTTACAGGATGTTCCTCCCCCGCCAAAGCCTTTGCCCTGAGTCTAACAGCTCCCCATTAGGTGACATCCACTACCGTCTGCGGGACGCAGACGATGACAATGCGTCAGGCCAAGTCCTGAAAGGACGACCCCATCACACCCCGATATGCAATGTCGGGTATTCATATTAGGATAGGCGGATTCCTGTATGCCGCAGCCATAGATGCCCGCCATCGCACAGGCCATTGTTGGCATGACATGGCTGCTTGATCCTACCACACCCCGATATGCAATGTCGGGTTTTCATATTAAGATAGACATTTTCCTAAGCGTAATCTGCTATCATCTCACAAACAGGATCTTCCCTAATAATCTTCGGCGCAGACTTCCCTGCCAATACCAACACTTTCTTGCCATTGCGATAGATGTGGAGCTGCCTTGATCGAACCACAGCAGTCAGTTCTTTGTCTTCTTGCATGGTCAACCAAAGACGATGGTATTCGCCATCCTCTTCAAACAGTTTCTTTTGCAAATGGGAACACATATTGGTGGTGTCGAGGGTTATCATGTTATAACACTTTGTTTATTAATACTTTATAGAATAGGTTTAAGCCGTTCGTGTCATGCGTTTTAATGACACCAGCACCAGCGGAATGCTGACCATCAAGGTCATTACCTCGGCAATGGGCATACTGAGCCAAATGCCTTTCTGATCGATTATAGGGGTGAGGATAAACATAGGAATCAGCACGAAGACGATGCTTCGGCAGAGGGCGATGACCACCGACTCCAAAGGCCGCTCGATGGCGGTGTGGAAACTGCAAGCCACAATGTTTACGAACGACACCAGATAATGCAGCGTGACGTAGGTGGTCGCCACGGTGGTCAGCGTCTGCAACTCCAGGTCGCCGTTGCTGAAGGCGCTCGCGATGCCGTGCTTGAAAACCAACACGAGCAGATACACTCCGATGCCGATGCCGCCACCGAGAAGCAAGGCATTGGCCAACAGCGATTTGACCATTCTGTGGTTTTGGGCGCCGACGCTGTACGACATCAAAGGATACATGGCCTGCGACAGCCCGAAAATCGACATGTTGACGATGAAGTTGAGGTAGCATACGATGGTGAAGGCCGCCACACCCTTCGTGCCAATCTCACGCATCAGCACGAGGTTGAAGATATAGGTCGTGACCGCCGCCGAAACCGAAGTCAGCATCTCGGACGAGCCGTTGAAAAACATTTTTTTGATTTCCTTGTGCCCGCCCATCATCTTGCCGAACTGGACAAACCGAAACAGCACCAAAGCTGCCGTGGTGTTGGCCACACAGGTGGCTATAGCGGCTCCAGCCACACCCCAGCCCAAACGCAACACGAAGAAATAGTCCAGGACGATGTTTACCACGCAGCAGATGACGCCGCTGACAAACACCCAGTTGGGTTTCCCGTTGAGGCGGGTGAAGGCCTCCGTGAAGTTGGGGATGCAGTAGAAGATGAAACCACAACCGATGATGCCAAGATATTGTCGGACAAATGGATACACCTCATCATTACTGCCAAGGAAATAGCATAAAGGCTTGAGGAAAAGGCCAACCAAAACGGATAGCGCCGCAATGGTGACCAACAAGGTGACAAAAGTAAGGGAAGTGTAGCCTTTCGCTCGTGTTTCGTCACCTTGACCTTTGGCAATACCTGTGATGACGATGCCACCTGAAATAATCATGATGGACACACTCAGCATCGAGCTGATGAGCGGCATGGCGATGTTGACTGCGGCAAGACCTAGCGCGCCCACGCCACGGCCTACGAAAAGTCCGTCGATGATGGTCTGCAAGCCAACGATGAGCATCCCTATGATGCTCGGCAAGGCATATCTGACAAACTCACGGAAACTGACGCCGATTAGGGCTTTGGTTCTGGAAGGAAGGCTGTTCATTTCATATCCTGAAGCTTAAACGAGGGCTGCAAGACTATCTCGGCGACTCCTTCTGATAAGCGGCTGCAAAAATAGGGAAAAATATCAAATCTTTATTTCAGTGCTTTCACAGGACATTCCTTGGTGCATTTATGGCAGAGGATGCACTCGGTGGCGTTTTTGCGTTTGCGTGAATCGTTGTTCACTTCCACTTCCATCGGGCACACTTTCAAGCATTTGCCACACTGGATGCATTTGCTCTCGTCGCAATGGATGCGCAGCAAGGAGAAGTGGCTCATCGGCTTAAGAAAGACCGTGACGGGACAGATGTATTTGCAGAAGGCGCGATTATCCTTGAACACAACGGCAAGAAGGATGCCCACCACATAATAGACCAAGTTGCCGATGAGAAACAGCATGAACATGGTGTGCTTGTTGGCTTTGTCGAAATGGAACAGCAGGAGGACGAGGATTAGCGACAACGCGAACACGATGTAACGGATGAATCCAATCTTTTTTCTCGGACCTTGTGGTCGTTTGTAAGGGAGGAGGTCAAGTATCATGGCGGTCCAACAGGCATAGCCGCACCAGCCGCGCCCGAAGAGGAGAGGCCCGAAGATCTTGGCGATGAGATAATGAAGCACACCTGCGCCCACCACTCCGGAGAACAAATAATACCAAAAGCCCTCGATCTGCATGTTCTCCCTGCATATCAGTCCGAGGAAGACCAACATATAGGCGCCTACGCCAAACTGGATGAATTCTCTGGCATATTTCCATCCCGCCCTTGACAAGGCCAGTCCAACACCGATGATGGTGCCGATATAGCTGAAGTTGAGCAAATAGAACAAGCTGCCTGTTGCCAGCCAAAGTGAAATGGCGATGATCTCGAAAACGGCAAACAGGATGATAGGGGTTTTGTAGTTTTTCATCAGGTTACTTTTGCAGTAATACGGAGAAGAGCGGATTTTGTTACAGCAGAAGTAAAAAATTACCCCTTCACCACATCAAAAACCATCATCACCACAAAACCAATACCCTTAAAAGCCAAACTCATACCCCGCGCCAATCCAACCACGGAAACCGGTTTCTTTGGTGTAGGATTTCAGTTTGGTGCCTTCGGCGTTGGCATCCACTTGCTTTTCCATAAGGTAATCGCACAAGATATAGAAATTCAATGTGTTGCGCTTGTCCAATCTGATATCTGCGCCTATTGAACCTCTCAGGCGGTTCACATAGCCGCCGTTGAAGCCCTTCAAGAACCAGCCAGCCTCGCCTTCCTCGGAATAGTCATCCAAAGTGACATAGACAGAGCCGTCGTAGGCAGCTTCAATGACGGGCGCATTCAGATAGTTACGCACCTCGAAATAGGCGTAGGGCTGCACCTTGCCAAAGCCCTTATACAATGCTTTCACTCGGCTTTTCAGCGTCAAGGCGTTCTGGGGATTTTGGTACATGTTGAAGTCGCCCGTGCGACGTGTCACCCGAAAGCGTTCCTTCAGCGAGAAGTTCCAATTGCCGTAATGTAGGGTTCCCGTGACATCGGCCAACAGCCTGTGGCGCGGGTTCTTGAACGACTCGGAATTGGCGCCATAACCATTGATGAGCGCATAGCCCAACCCCAGCTTGATGTTCGGATGCACCTTGTAACTCAACGCCATCGTGGTTTGTAGGCGGTCGAGGCTGCCGAAGTTGTTGTCGAAACGCACCTCCTCTTCGAGGGAGATATGCAGGCCTCGGGTGATTTTCTTGTCCACACCCAAGGAAATCCTTCCACCATATTCAGGGTCGAGGGCGACGTC
>JAFRRE010000177.1 GCA_017428285.1 Bacteroidales bacterium
CCGCCATGAGCATCGCCGACTGCCGCCAGTGGATGGAGACCATCGACAATCCCCTTGCCGAGGACATCAAGTACGCTACCATCGAAAGGTTGGCCGCCTTGGAAGAAATCGGTCTCGGCTACCTCACCCTCGACCGCGCCATCGGCACGCTCTCGGGTGGCGAGGCGCAACGCTGCAAAATTGCCAAATACATCAACTCACCCCTTTCCGACGTGATGTACATCCTGGATGAGCCTAGTGTCGGCCTGCATAACCACGACATCCTGCTCATGCAGAAGTCGGTACAGAAGCTGAAAAACCACGGCAACACCGTCATACTCGTCGAGCACCACAAGGACATGATCAAAATCGCCGACCACATCATCGACATGGGTCCTGGCGCAGGCATGAAAGGCGGCGAAATCGTATTCGAAGGGAGCTACGAAGAGTTGCTTCATAGCCAAACTCTCACAGGCACCTCACTCAGCGCAACCAGTTCCATTAAGGAACAAGTTCGCCTTCCCAAGTCGTTTTTCCATTTGGAGAACGCCACACTGCACAATATCAAAGACTTGAGCGTTGACTTGCCATTGGGTGTGATGTGCGGTATCGCGGGCGTAGCTGGTTCTGGAAAGAGTTCGCTGATGGAGTGTTTTCGCAAGGCCTATCCGCAACCCGAGGACATCGTCTACATCAGCCAGAAGAACATCGGCATCAGCCTACGCTCCACCCCTGCCACCTATCTCGATGTGGCCGACAACATCCGAAAACTCTTTGCCAAGGTTAACAAAACCAAAGCCGACCTGTTCTCTTTCAACGGCAAGGGCGGCTGTCCTGTCTGCCAAGGCAAAGGCGTCATCGTCAGCGACATGGCCTTCATGGATGCCATCGAGACCACCTGCGAGGCGTGTGGCGGACTGCGTTACAGCAACGAAGTCTTATCTTATAAGGTCAACGAGATGAACATCGCCGAGGTGATGGACATGACCGCCAACAAAGCCTCCGAGATGTTTGCGGGCACCGTCATCGCTGAGAAACTGGAGCCTTTGCGCAAGGTCGGTTTGGGCTATCTGCATCTGAACCAGTCGCTCTCGACCCTCTCGGGCGGCGAGCTACAGCGCATCAAATTGGCTTCATATCTTGTTGAATTGTTGAATGTTGAATCGTTGAACTGTTGTCGCGACAACCCAACAATTAAACAATTAAACAAATCAACAATTAAACAACCCAAAATCTTCATCATGGACGAGCCTTCCGACGGTCTGCACCTCAACGACATCAAGCGCATTCTCGACCTGTTCGACAACATGGTCGAAGCGGGCAACACCATCTTCCTCATCGAGCACAACCTGGAGATGCTGAAGCAGTGCGACTACTTGATAGAACTCGGTCCTGGCGGCGGTGCCATGGGCGGCAAGGTCATTTTCACGGGCACGCCCAAGCAAATGTTGGATTGTAAAGAGTCCGTCACTGCACCTTATATGACGGTTCTTTAAGCCATAGATCCCATGCCTTTGCCCACCTACCTCCACGGGGATGACATATCTTTGAGGCCTGCGGTGGTAATCGAAAATACAGCATAAAACGACTATTCTTCACCCCAACCCCTCATAGCGGACGGCCACGATCCGCTATCCCTGACACGAAACGACTACAAGAAGAAAACGCTATTTAAAGTGTCTCCCAACAGCGTGAGGGATGGTGGATGCCTCTCCGCCATGAAGGCAAAAAGAACGGTAGTAGTCCGTTGAAGGTTGGATTGGAATGACATGCTTTATGAAACCTGCGGAAGTCCAACATGACATGGCTTAAAGTGACTGTTAAGACCTGCAATAGCATTTTTTTCTCCAAAACAGGAACCATAGTATTCCAAAAAAGTGTATTTTTGCATCTTTCAACATTTTGCAAACTTATTTCTTTACCAATGAAAAGCATTTTCAAACGCGGATTGCTGCTTTTGGCCTTCTTATTTGGACTGGCCTTTCACTTGGCAGCGCAATCCACCCAGATGACCATCCATTTGAACGATGGCAACGAACGCACCTATTTTATGAATGAGAGTGACCGAGTCTATTTTGAAGACAATGAGACACTTGTAGTCGAAATTGCCGTCTATGGCAAAAATGTCCGTTCAGACCGGTTTAACCTTGCCGATATCCGCAAAATCACATGCCAGGAAACGGAAGGTGTTACAGAAACATCGAACGCTTCTGTATTCCTCTCCCCCAACCCTACTCATGATGCTTTTATGCTCCATAACCTCAATGGCAGACAATCTGTCAACATCTATGCCTTAGATGGACGATTGGTAAAATCGGCAGAAGTATCTGAAAACCAACTCATCGACATCTCCGATCTTCCTGTTGGGCTATATTTGGTCAAAACCGAGTCGCAAACCCTTAAAATGATCAAGCTATGAGAAAGACCTTATTTATTATGGCCTTCCTGCTTGGTTGTATAGGCCTCAATGCGCAGAACTACCACATGAAAGTCTTCAATACAGCCTTCATGCTTTATGATAAGGATGTGAACACTATTGAAGGATTTCGTTTTAATGGCGAGCACATGTTCATTAACGATGATAATGGAGGTAGTACACTGAATATCAGAGATATTGACAGCATCATTTTTAGGCAAGAGTTACCACACCCGGGCGACACGGTTTACATCACCTACAACGGCAATTCCGTCTCGGTCGACAATCCTTTTTCCGATGTCGGTGTGTATATTAATGTAAATGGAACTAATGTCGATGTACAATCCTATCGAGAAGATGTACCGTATGTCGTTTCAGGATATTCTGAAAACGGGCGATTAGTCTATTTTAGTGCAGCTCCTTTCCATCTCATTCTTGACAATTTATCGCTATCCAACTCTTCCACTGCAGTTATTGGCATGGGCATCATTGTCCCCGTAACACTTTCGCTCAGAGGTACTTCAACACTTGCCGACGGAGCTAACGGTAGTCAAACGGCAGCAGTGGATATTCCTGGCGACCTCACCATAAATGGTCCCGGAACCCTTCAAATCACAGGCAACGCCAAACACGGCATGAATGTTGAAGGCACTTTGACCGTCAACTCTGGCACTATTCGCATCCTTGACACCGACAGCGACGGCATCCACGGCAGTAGTGACCTAATTTGGAATGGTGGCACACTCGACATCGTTTCGGCTGGTTCCGACGGCCTCGACTTCTCGGGCACCGTCACCATCAACGAAGGCATCCTCACCATCCACACAACTACGGAAAGCCAAAGATGCATCAAGGTAACCAATGCCTTCACCATGATGGGTGGAATACTCCACCTCTATGTCACGGGTAACGACTGTAAGGGCATCAAGGGTGACGCGGATATTCTGCTTAATGACGGCTTCATCACTATTGACGTGACCGGCGTAGGGTCCCATGGCATCTCATCCGACACCGATGTCAGCATTGGTGACAATGCCGACATCACCATTGTTTCCTCTTCCGAGGACGGCAAATGCATCAAGAGCGACGGCACTATCCACATCAACGGAGGCTCTTTGGACCTCACCCATTCAGGAGACATCTCAAAGGGAATCACGGCCACGGGGGATATCACTATCACAGACGGCAGCATCGGCATTACTGCCTCGGGAAGCACGGTTCTGGAAATTGTTAACGGACAAAACGTGCCCGCCTACTGCACCGCCATCAAGAGCGATGCCGACATCAACATCTCGAGTGGCATCTTCATCATCTCGCTGCCCACCAACAACCACGGCGGCAAGGCCATCAGCGCCGACGGCAACCTGACCATCAGTGGTGGCGAGTTTACCATCAACACCCAAGGCAATGGCGCTTCTTACACCGTCAGCGGTAGCACCAAGGATGCATACACCTCATCGTGTCTGAAATGCGATGGCAACATGCAAATCTTGGCCGGCAACCTCGCCCTCAGTAGTTCGGGCACGGGCGGCAAGGGCATCAATGTCGGTGGTACTTTGATCATTGGACAGGAAGGTGCCAACAATGATGACCTCAATCTCATCGTCACCACTTCAGGAGAGCGCATCACCGTCACTTCGGGCGGCGGTGGTCCCTGGGGTGGCGGCGACTATGCCAACCCGAAAGGCGTCAAAGCCCAAGGCAACCTGACCATCAACAGCGGCAACATTACCGTGCATTGCACCCAGACGCAAAACGAAGGCGGCGAGTGCATCGAGAGCAAGGCCACGCTGACCATCAACGGAGGCAACATCGAGGCTTATTCCGTGAAAGACGACGCTGTGAACGCAGCCCAAAACCTCACTATCAACGGAGGCATCTACTACGCCCACAGTGATGCCAACGATGGTACCGACTCCAACGGCACAATGGTCATCAACGGCGGCCTCAACATCTCCAATGGTGCCCGCCAACCTGAAGAAGGTTTTGACTGCGACAACAATCAGTTCAGAATTACCGGCAGCACTTCCATTGGTACAGGCGGCGGCACCAGTAATCCCACACAAAATGTCTGCACCCAGCCTTCGCTGAAAATCAATACACAAGCTGGCTATGCCATTCAAGTCCTCAAGTCGGACGGCACGGTCATCTGTACCTATCAATGCCCTCAGTTTACTGGTGGTGGAGGCGGTTGGCCAGGTCCCGGTGGTGGTAGCGGAATGGTCATGCTTTTCACCGACCCACAGCTCCAAACAGGTCAAAGCTACACTGTGAAATACAACGGTACCATCAGTGGCGGCACCAACTGGAATGGCTATTACACGGGTAATGTCACCTACTCGGGAGGTCAAAGCGTCAATGTGAATGTCAATTCGATGGTGACCACGGTGAGTGCAGGAGGTGGAGGATGGTAAATCCCACTATCATAGCATACATCAAGCAAGAAATCCTCCCCCGCTACGACCATTTCGATACTGCCCATCAGCGCAATCATGCCGATGAGGTCATCGAAAGGAGTTTGACCTTGGCCAAACATTACGATGTGGACGAGAACATGGTCTACGCCATCGCCGCATACCACGATACAGGGCTTTGCGAGGGGCGCGACACCCATCATCTCGTTTCAGGGCGCATTATCCGAGAGGACAAGAAATTACGCGACTGGTTCGATGAAAACCAAATCGAAACCATGGCTCAGGCCGCTGAGGATCATCGCGCCTCAAGCGGTCACGAGCCACGCAGCATCTATGGCAAAATCGTGGCCGAGGCCGACCGGCTCATCACACCCGAAAAAGTCATCCGCCGCACCATTCAGTTCACTCAAGACCACTTTCCCGACTACGACAAGGAGCAACAATACCAACGTTTTCGTGAACATCTTTTGGAAAAGTATTCCGACACGGGCTACCTTCGCCTTTGGATCCCCGAATCGGACAATGCCACACGATTGGAGGAATTGCGAATAATTATTCGTGATGAAGAAAAGATGCGCAAAGCATTCGATCAAACCTTTGAGATAATCAAGACCAATGAATGAATCCGACCTTACCTTATTGATGAAAGAACACGGCATCAAGCCTACCGCCAATCGTATCATCGTGGCCAAGGCTTTGTCCAAGGGAAACCGGCCCCTCTCAATGACAGAGCTAGAAGACCGCATCGGCAGCATCGACAAATCGGGCATTTTCCGCAGTTTGACGCTCTTCAAGGAGCATCACCTCGTCCATGTGCTTGAAGACGGTGATGGCGTGCGCTATGAACTCTGCCACAGCCACGACCATGCGGTTGACAACGACATGCATATTCACTTCCACTGCGAACATTGCGGCGAGACCATTTGTCTCGAAGACCTTGCCATTCCTGAGGTTCAGTTGCCCCAAGGTTATCTGATGCATAGTGCCAATTTTGTCCTCAAAGGCATCTGTCCAAAATGTCAAAAATGACTCAGTTAGTACAATTTTCCACTGCAATTTCGCTTTGAAACCAGATATTTTGTATTTTTGCGTCAAATTTAACACCTATCAATATGAAAAGAGTATTATTTAGCATTATGTTTTTATGCTTCTGCGGCCTTGTTATGGCTCAAGAGGCAAACGAGACCAGTTTTAAGATGGCTATAGGCGACACCGTTGTCTGGAAGCCTTTCGAGAACTGCGACAACAACGGCTTCAACATTAACGGACCTAAAATCATCAGCTTCAAGGCTGTCCAGTATGGCGACCGCATTCAGGTTGTCGCAAAAAACGTAGGCAAGAGCAGTATCGTTGCCACTTGCAATGACAACAATGCTGAAGCCATAGCCAAATTCACCGTTTTTGATCCGAACGAAGTCCCTGTTGTGGTTGAGAAACCAGTGAAACCTGCCACGCAGACCTTTACGGGCGTCTATAAGTTCAATCCTCCCACCGACAATTTCTTCATCACCATCAACGATATGGGCAGTAATGTAAAAGAAACCTACATGAAGCACGGTAATGATGAGGCGCACAACGACGGTGTTGGCCTCGACCGTTTCTGGAACGTGAAGACCGGCATGAATTGGTATTATTGTCCAGAAGCACAAGGTTGGACCGATGATGTGAAATGGGAGTTTGACGCCTTTGGAGCCAGCTTCCCCATCCTTAATTCCTTCGAGGAAGAAGTGGTTAACAAAAGCAATCTTTCCAACTACTATGTCGGCATGGAAAAGGTACTCAACATCAACTGCTGGCACTTCTTTGTCGACTTCGAGGATGAAGACATGGTCATCCAATACTGGGTCGACCCCGCCAACGGCTGCACGCTGAAACGTCAAATGAACGCTAATCCTGCAAAGGTGGTCACCGTTTACGACCTCAAGTACACGAAACTGTATTTCGGCCCCAGCTTCAAAAAGGGGCTGCATGACACAAGAAGATAAGTCAGAAGTTAGAAGTTGACAGTAAGCAGTTAAGAGTTGGTAGTTACGAATCATTGAATTTTGAATCTTTAAATATTAAATCTTAAATACCCTACAATGGAAAACATCGAATTAAAGAAAACCCCTTACAACCAAATCCATCATGACTTGGGCGCCAAGATGGCTGAATTTGCCGGTTACGACATGCCGATTCAATACACTGGTCTTGTTGAAGAGCACAACAACGTCCGCAACAACGTCGGCGTGTTCGACGTGAGCCACATGGGCGAGTTCCGTGCCAAAGGCCCCATGGCCAAGCAGTTCATGCAGTACTGCACTGTCAACGACGTTGCCGCTTTGAGCGACGGCAAGGTGCAATACACCTGCTTGCCAAACGGCAAGGGTGGTATCGTAGACGACATGCTTGTTTACCGTATCGCCGATGACCACTACTTCATGGTGCCCAACGCCGCCAACATCGACAAGGACTGGGCTTGGATGAGCCAGATTGCCGAGAAGTTCGGCATGACCCTCGGTGAAGACTTCAAGAACGAGAGTGAAGAATGGGCACAGCTGGCCGTGCAAGGCCCCAACGCCCTGAAAGCCATGCAAAAGCTCACCAAGGCCAATGTGGTGGATATGGAGTATTATACCTTCCAAATCATCAACTTCGCTGGTGTCGACAACATCATCTTCTCGACCACGGGTTACACTGGCTCAGGCGGCTGCGAGATCTACATCCCCGTCGCCCATGCCAAAGAAGTTTGGGACGCCGTCTTTGAGGCTGGCAAGGAGTTCGGCATCATGCCCGCAGGTCTGGGCTGCCGCGACACCCTCCGTCTCGAAAAGGGATTCTGCCTCTATGGTCACGAAATCGACGACACCATCAGCCCCATCGAGGCTGGTCTTGGCTGGATCACCAAGTTCGTGGATGGCAACGACTTCCTCAACCGCGAAATCTTCGCCGCTCAGAAGGCCAATGGCGTGAGCCAGAAGATCGTCGGCTTCGAAATGATTGACCGCGGCATTCCGCGTAACGGCTATGAGGTTTGCGATGCCGAAGGCAACTGCATCGGCATGGTACGCTCAGGTAGTCCATCACCTTCAACTGGCAAGAACATCGGCACTGCTCTGGTGAAGAAGGCCTTCAGCAAGAAGGACACTGAAATCTTCATCAAGATCCGCAATAAGCTCATCAAGGCCGTTGTAGTGAAAATGCCATTCCTGCCATAAGAATTGGAAGAAAAAAGTTTCAAGCCGTTTTCGATTTTCGGAGACGGCTTGTTTTTTGGCAGGATTTTTGTAGTTTTGCAGTGTTAAAATGAAAGAAATTGAAGTTTAAAAATTAAATATCTAACACAATGAAAAAGTTAAGTGTAATCTGCATGACGATTTTAGCCATCACTTTCTTAGCATCCTGCCGTGGCCCACAAGGGCCCGCTGGACACGATGGCAACGCAAATGTAGCTTCGTCAACTATCACAATTTATCCCAACAATTGGGAATGGGTGAACGACTGCCAATGGATGGTAGAAATTGACTATCCTGCCATCACCGACAATGTGTATAGCCATGGCGCAGTGCTTGTTTATATGGATGTTGAAGGTGCTTGGTCGCAAGTGCCGTTGACCTATTACTACGAAGACGTATTGACTTACGATGATGGCACCGAGGAAACCATCAACTGTGCTGCTTCCATAGAGGTTGCCACCTTGAATGATAGTGGCGTGCGCCTCTTCTGGACAGAGAGCGACTTCTACGATGGCTATCGCCCCGGCACCCACGACTTCAAGATTGTGGCTATCGAGGCTACAGTGTACAACTCCCGTAGCGATGTCGACTTCAGTAGCTACGAGGCTGTGAAGAAAGCCTTCCAACTGGCTGACGATTAATAATAATATGATAGGATAATTCAGGTAGAGACGTGCCAAAGCGCGTCTCTATATTTTAGTAAAACAATTAAAATTCAATACAATGAAAAAGTTAAGCATAATCTGCATGATGATTTTAGCTGTCTTGTTTTCAGCTTCTTGTACCAAGGTTGGTCCGATGGGGCCTCAAGGTCCCCAAGGCCCTGCCGGTCCTGTTGGCCCTGTTGGTCCGCAAGGCCCTGCTGGAAACGACGGAAATGACGGCTATGTCAATGTTGCTTCATCTACATTGACTATTAATTCCAATGATTGGCAATGGGTGAACGATTGCCAATGGATGGTCGAAATTGACTATCCAGCCATCAACGATAATGTTTTCAACTATGGCGCAGTATTCGTATATATGGATGTTGCTGGAGCCTGGTCACAGGTGCCGCTGACCTACTACTATCAGGATATGATTACCAACGATAATGGCGAGCAAGAACTCATCAACTGCGCCGCCTCCATTGAGGTTGCCACCTTAAATAACGGTGGTGTGCGCCTCTTCTGGACGGAAAGCGATTTCTATGACGGCTATCGCCCCGACACCCACGACTTCAAGATCGTAGCCATTGAGGCCACACTGTATAACACCCGCAGCGATGTCGACTACAGCAACTACGAAGCCGTGAAGACCGCCTTCCAACTGGCTGATGATTGATTGATAATTTGATAGGATAATTCAGGTAGAGACGTAGCGCGCTACGTCTCTACTGTTTTTTATTGCATCACCAACGAAAACCACATAAAACCGACATAGCCCAATGTCAGCAAAGCTCCCTCCCAACGGGAAATCTTTCGGCCTTTGCCGGTGAAGACAAACAGCAGCATGAGGATGTTGGCAGCAAAGAGGATCATCAGTTGCTTGTTCATCAGCGGTTCAAACGGTAGCGGTGTGATAAGCGCACTGACCCCCAATACCATGAAGATATTCAAAATATTGGAGCCCAATACGTTGCCAATGGCAATGCCTGAGTTTTTCTTTGTGGCAGCC
>JAFRRE010000178.1 GCA_017428285.1 Bacteroidales bacterium
ATTCCGCGCCAGCGGAGTTCTTCAACAAAATTCTTCATCGTTAGGGTTAGTTTTGAGATGCAAAAATACGGGAAAACAGGAAATAATATGATTATTCATTGAAAAATCTTTGGCAAAGGATGAAGATTTTCGTATAATTTACATTCTTTCGAATGTATTTATATGGAAATTTATGGTTTTCACATTCTTTCTGATGTAATTTCAATAAAAAGTGTTATTTTTGCAGCCGAAAGGATGTAAAATGATGAAGAAAACCCCTTTGACAGAGACTGTGAAACAGTTGAGAAAGCAATATGGTCTGACGCAGGAACAACTTGCCTACAAATCAGGCGTAGGATTGAATTTTGTCCGTGAGATGGAGCAAGGTAAGGCCACTGTCAGGCTTGATAAAGTCAATCAAGTGCTCAATTTGTTTAACTATGAAATGGTGCCCACACCAAGAAAGGATAAGCAATGAAAAAGGCTCTGGTTTATTTTCGGGATGTTTTGGCGGGACGACTCTCCGAGACAGAAGATGGTTATGAGTTTCGATACGAAGCAACCTACCTTGCCAGGCCACAAGCCGAGCCCATTAGCCTCACCTTGCCTTTGCGCGAAGAAGCTTATCAAAGCCATGTATTATTCCCGTTTTTCGACGGACTGATACCTGAAGGTTGGCTTTTGGATGTGGCTTTGCGTAACACCGACATCAGTATGCTCGACAGGATGTCATTGCTGTTGCTTTGCTGCAAGGATTGTATTGGAGCTGTGAGTGTAATACCTGATAATGAGGAGGAAAGCCATGAGTAAATGCTTGTTTTGCTACAAGGAATTGAACGAGGGAGAGAAGGATTTTCATGCCCGTTGTGCCCGCAAATTCTTTGGTACGTCCACAGCACCTGACATGGAATACACACAATCCGACATGGACCGTTTGGGCGAACAAATCATCCGTTCGCAGACAACATTGACGGGCGTGCAGCCCAAATTGTCGTTGAACCTACAAAAGCACGAAGGGGGTCAACGATTGACCATAGTTGGATTATGGGGTGCCTATATCTTTAAGCCTCAGACTTCAAGGTTTGCGGAGTTGCCCGAGAATGAAGACCTTACTATGCACCTTGCTGAGATCGCTGGACTAAAAACGGCACAACATTCTTTGATTCGCCTTGCTGATAATTCGTTGAGTTACCTCACTCGCCGCATGGATCGCGATGCAAAAGGAAACAAACTGGCGATGGAAGATTTTTGCCAACTTACAGAGCGACAGACGGAATACAAATACCGCAGTTCATATGAGCAGGTGGCTAAAGCTATCGAACGCTATTCCACCGTTCCGCAATTGGATGTGATCAATTATTACGAAGAGATAATCTTTTGTTGGCTTACGGGCAACAACGACATGCACTTGAAGAATTTCTCTCTGCTGTCGCTGGGCGATAGTCGATATGAGTTATCGCCTGCATACGATTTGCTCAATGTAGCCATTGTAAATCCTGCTGACACCGAAGAATTGGCCCTCACCTTGAATGGCAAAAAACGTCGTATTTCCCGCAATGATTTTGTTGAAGCTGCAAGTAGGTCTGGCGTTTCGGAGAAAGTCTTGGATGGACTGATTGCACATTTCAAGCAATGTTTGCCTGCATGGGAAAGGAAAATCGATGAATCGTTCCTTTCTGATGAAATGAAAACGGATTATAAAGAATTGATTTCCAAAAGGATGAATCATTTGTTAGGGTTGTAGGGCTGTCGTACCACGGCAGCCGCATAATGCAAATTGCGATAATGCGGCTGCCACAATGTGACAGCCCTACAAACAAAAATCCTCTCGCCAGGTTTTCTGACAAGAGGATTTGTATTTGTGGTTTTGTCATAGAGACGCGCCACGACATGTCTCTACAATAGTTGTCGTTACTCCACTACCACTTTCTGCACCGAACCTTCATCAGACTTGATGAAGTAGACGCCAGAGCGGAGCGTGAGCGTATGCGTGCCGCTCTCGGAGTGGCTTGTGGTGATGACTTGACCGAGTGTGTTGAACACTGTTACGTCAGTTGTTCCTTCAACGGTAAACTCACCATTGGAAGGATTGGGGTAGAGTTTAAAGGTTTTGTTTTGGTGTTCGCCGATACCGACGATTCCCTCTTCGCTACGGTTGGAGAGCAATCTGCTCTCACTCTTGCCGTTTTCAACGCCTTGAACAACTACGTGTCCCTCGTTGAACTGGTTTTCTGAGCAGGTGTAGCTGGTGACACTAGCACCGACGAAGTCGATGACTGTCAGGTCACCATCCTTGGCACCTGGATACCACTCACAGATATTGTAGCCGAGTAAGTCGTATCCAGCAGGGACATTCCAGTTGACCTCGATGGTATTGTTGATACCTGTCAAGTAAGCCATGTGGATGGTCTCTTTGGGATAGCTCACGATGGGGCATTCTGTGCCGTCTGTGGCGACAGCTGTGAGTGTGTAAGTACGGGATGCGGAACCACTACCGATATTGTCTGTGAACTGACCATCGGAGTAGGGGGCTGTACCGACCTGTAGACCGTCACGTTTCACGATGACATGGTCGATGTACAGAGCTTGTGCTGGATTGGTCTGCCATGTGATCAAGTTTAAGTTGCTCTCAAGGTCACAGGTAGCCAAGTCGATTTCGACATTCTCATTCACGATTTTCGTTCTGTATGCGGTAGCACACATGTCTGAGATTCCGGCGATGTAGGTTCCTGCAGGTTTGTAGATGATGTTTTCTTCTTCGCCTGAACTCCATGTAATGTTGTACATGCTAGCAGAATCATCTTCTACAGCTTTGAGTTCGGCAAGTTCGCCGCCGTGAATCCAGATTTTTTCGGTGGTTTCGTTAGGTACATTTGGCTCAATGAAGTGGACAACTCGTGAGTACGAATGGTCACATCCAGCGTATTCTATGTGGCAACTTGTAGTCCCCAATAGACACATTTCAGGAGTAATAATTACAGGGTTGTCAGAAAATTCTTCTCCCTCAATTAACCATATAAACTCAGTGCAGTCTTCAGCGGCATAAATCAGTACCGTATCGTACTTGTTTGTACATACATCTACGATGGTTTCCATGTTGTTAACATAGAAAACTGTGTCGTTTTGTGCATTAGCTGTCATTATGAAACCAAGCACAAGCATTGTCATGATGATTACCTTTTTCATGGACTTGTTCCTTTCTATTATTTTGTTATTGATTATTTGTTTTTATATCTATTTTATATTGAAATAATTTTATAAGTCAAGCTGAATTGACTATTAATTTATAACTCTGCTGGATATTCGCTATAATAAGTACCAGTTGCAACATCAGAAGGTTTTGGTGAAACGTAACCACAAGATATGTCATAGTTTGTAATATCGACACTAGTATTTCATGTTGCAATAGTATTTCAATTTAATAAGTTATATCGTCAGAATTCATAAGTTCCATCCGTGTTCTTCTTGTTTTTTTTACAAGCAACATAGTATCAAACATTGTTTTTCTCATAATACATAACGGTTCAAACTCTTTCTTCGTCACAACTTGTTGGTACACAGTTGCTTCATAATTTTACAGAACCATTTACATCCAATGTAGCCTTTGGTGTTTGTGTATTAATTCAAACTGAATATGATTTATAACGATTTGCGCTTAGTGTCATATTCCCTGTTAAATATGTGAAGTATATGAATGCTCCACTCATGGTTCAGACTGCAAGTTCGTGGGTTCACATAATTTCGTAGTGACGGTCATTGCTATCCACATCTCATGTTGCATAAATTGTAATTATTGAACCGTGAGCATTTGGTCTTGCAGCAGTTTTATAGTTATTAGATCCTATTCATACAGCTACCATTCATCCTATTGAAGCTCACGCTCCTTTGCTGTAAACAGCACCATTTCATACGCGTAATCATTTTTGATCGAAAGTTATACGGGTGCTTGGTCAAGCAAGACCATCACTGTTGTAAGTATAGAAATTAAATGCTCCGCTATGGTAGAAATTTGTGGCAAAGTACAGAGGAAGATCGTCTCTGATAGGTGTAAGAACATCTTTCGTCTTAATGTTTGAAGATGAAGGGTCGTATATTAACTTTTGATCAATATCCCAAAGGCTGTCTCATCATCCAGTATAATAATTGACAATTACTCATGTATGGAAATGGACAGTTGTTCCGCTGTGGATTGTTATCCTTGTTCATGTATAAATATTTGTTACTCAACTATCTATGTTGTAGGTGTTGTATTCGTTATATGTGTTGTTTCCTCAATCACCTCCATCGAATACACATCGGATTTCTCATGATCATTCAGGTATTGTTCGTTGAAGGATTCAACCTTCATCTTTATTTAACGCCGCATTGAATCTATCAACAGCTTCTTGTGTCATGTATCTACAAACTTTTCCACCACTATAGTGTGTCACTTGGATTCAATCTCATCCATTACATTGACCTTCGCAGGTTGGGGCATCCTCTTTGCAGACTATGGAGCAGTCTGTTCAGTCGCTTTCATAGCTCACAGTCACTCGGGATGGGTTTGTTTTTTCTATACCTTTAATAAATTCTATACAATCTTCATTATCTTCTGCATCATTATTACAATCTAGGTTTTCAGAATATCGTGTTTGTATTTCTTTACAGTCCTCTCCACAATTCCATTCCACTGTCATGGTAACTCCTTCGCATTGGTATTTACATCGCTGTCAATGGCTTCATGTGGCATTGACTCAGGTTCCGCCAGTTCAGTCTTCTCAATCCAGGATTTCGAAAGATCCTGTAGTATTGTCTGTAAGTGTTATCGTCACGGTTGTCGTCTTTCCGACCTTGCCTGTCGTGATTTCGGAGATTCAAAGTCAGGCAGCTCAGGTATCTCATTTCGCTCCAGTGTCTCACTGTGCTCAGGTGTTTCATTGAGGTCAGGTGATGGACTGGACGGCATTTGCTATGGTAATGGTGTTATTGTTGCTCAACCTGAAGATGATGTCGTTTCAACTAAGGTATCCTGAAGTGACATAGGCTCCAGTTGCTCAGACGGCTCCAGTGTCTCACTGTGCTCAGGTACCTCATTTCAAGGTCAACATGGCATCGACTAAGGTGATGTGACTTCCGTTACTTAATTCAAAGACAATATTATTATATTGAATGTAACCTGTGGTAACATGAGCTCAAGTGGCTCATCTTGGTCATGGTCAACCATTTCAATTTCATCATATGACAATAGTTTTGTCTGATGGTTGGTTTAGATTGAAACTATCAAATACCTCTCATGTTTCTGTGCTTTTAAATGAGATTATGGCATTTGATGGTGTATTGTTTGTACAATTAATTGTTTTTGCGCCACTATCGTAATAACACAACATTCCGTCCGTCATGGTTCAGAGTTTTGCTTGGTTACAAACAAGATTTTCTCATTCTTTTACGCAGATGTAGTTGTCGCTTCATGTCACGTTTGGTATCGTGATGGATTTATTGCTTCACGTATTGGCACTAAATATTGTCGGCGTTGTTCACTTTATCATCGTCAGAGTTCAGTCCTTGATACGTTCATCAAGCTGTCCACTTGTGACGAAACCTGTCAAGTTACAAACAAGTCATGTGTTTCAATCTCGTTTACAGATGTATCAAGATGTAGAAACTCATCAAGTTTTTACCAAGAGTCAGTATGTATTATAATATGTATCACCTCACCCTCCTCCTCATGTTCAATTGGCTCACGTTGCTCATTTTGGTCAAGTCAATGTCGTTTTAGCATTTACTAATCTAATCTCAAAACCATCATCTCTTTGAAAAACTAAGTCGTCTCAGCTCCAGTATCCTGTGTTTATGCTTGCTCAATTGGCTCAAGTTGCTCATTTAGCTCCAGTCGCTCATTGTGGTCCTGTAATGGTTTGGATTGCGTTTACTAATGTTATGGTTTCATTATCTCCCCTACGGGGCTTTGCCTGCCGGGGGGCAGTGTCGCTGCTGTGGGTCATCGCTCCGTAGGTCGCCGACCTACGGTTACTAAAGTATCGTCCCTTCGGGACGGGGCCTGACAGCCGCTTTGCGTCACTGCGAACGATTAGCGAAGCAGTCCATTTGTTTCAGATTTGTGGAAGATTCGTTTCCTTCCCTTTTTGAGACGCAAGATTTTGCGTCTCTACACAGCTTCGCCCTGTCGGTCACATTCTGTTATTGTAAATTATTATAAAACAATCGTTTACAACAAACATAAAACATGGCTAATAGAGGCTTTGTTGTACATGGCAAAGGTAAAGCAATCCATCAGTGGAAACCTATTTTGTTGCAACATGTCATTGGGCAAATTGCAACAAATCATTGGGCAATGTTATCTTGTTTTTCCATCATGAGGAAACATTCCGACAGGTCGGCATTGAAGTCGTGATGCAGGATTAGGGAGATTCTCATCAGCGTGGTGGTATCGATCCAACTGCGCTGCAAGATGTGGTACACATTGTTGCGGTGGCAGCACATTTGGTCGGCAAGCCAAGCCACGCTCCGCCTTTGCCGAACGAGCTCGGCTTTGATGAGGTGTCCGATATGTATTTCTTCTTGCGTGGACATGTCTTTGGAGTTAGGGTATAGAAAAAGCGTGGAAGGTATTTCTTGCTTAGTACTCCGGGTTTCCACGCCCGCTCCCACCTAACAAGCCTTCCACGCCGTGCAAACACGGCGTTTTGAAACTTGTTCTTAAATGGGAGTGTCCCCAAGGGACTTTGTGGAAAATTTGAGTACTAAGAACTGCTTCGAATCGCTGTTTTTATTCTATGTCAATGTGTTGTTTTTGCTACATAATTCGTGTGTTTTGATGGGTGCAAAGATAGTAAAAAGGTAAAAACCCATCCCACCACAAACAAAAAATGCGTGTTTACAAAAAAAAAGTAAGCAAATGGATTGTCCGTTATGGAAATTTATGTAATTTTGCAGTTGTATTGCAAATTTGCATAAAATATAATAAATATATGATTTATAGGGATTTGACGGATTTTATGTTGGAAAACTACAAGTATTTTCCAGTAATCACCTTGACGGGGCCGAGGCAGTCGGGCAAGACCACGCTCATTCGTGAGGTGTTTAAGGATTTGCCTTATTATTCTATGGAAAATATTGATATACAAAATTTTGCGAACAACGACCCTGTTGCTTTCCTGCATCGAGACAAGCGGGGAATGATTTTGGATGAGGTACAAAACACACCACATTTGTTATCGTATATACAAGGTATCGTTGACGAGAATCCTGAAAAGAAATTCATTCTGTCGGGCAGCGCACAATTTAGTTTAATGCACAATGTAACACAATCATTGGCTGGAAGGACTGCAGTTTTGGAGTTATTGCCTTTCTCGCTCAAAGAATTAAGGGGAATCCTCCCAGAAATGAGTGTTGATAGTTTGATTTTTAATGGCTTCTATCCAGCCATCCATGCCGGAAAGAATGTTCCAAAGTTGTTTTATCCTGCCTATACGAAAAACTACTTGGAACGGGACGTAAGACAGTTGCTGCAAATCAAGGACATACGGGCTTTTCAGGTGTTTTTGAGACTTTGTGCTGGCCGCATCGGCAGTCTGTTCAACAGTTCCGAATTGTCGAACGAGGTCGGTGTTTCGGTCAATACTATCAAGGCTTGGTTGTCGCTGTTGCAGGCTTCATATATCGTGACACTGCTGCCCCCGTATTATGAAAACTCGCGCAAGAGACTGACCAAGACGCCGAAACTCTACTTTTATGATACGGGATTGGCCGCTTATCTTCTGGACATCGAAAACGAGCAGCAGCTTTCGCACGACAAGATGCGAGGCCATCTGTTTGAAAACATGGTGGTCATGGAGTTTATGAAAAACGCCTTCAACAAAGGTCGAAGCGGCAATCTCTCATTTTACCGCGACAGCAATGGTAACGAAATCGACTTGCTTGTTGCCAAAGGAGGGCGTTATACGGCTATCGAAATCAAGTCGGCCCAAACCTATAACAGCGAATTTGAGAAAGGTCTTAAATCTGCTTCACCTGAATTGGAATCCAAAATAATCGAAAGGGCTATCGTTTATGCTGGTGATTACGAGAACACTGAAGGCAAGATAAAACTATTGAATTTCAAAAACTCACAAAGTCTAATGTAGTTTTTTAGCAGATATTGCCAAATTAATCTAGTTTTTCATATTCAACCTGCACCGCATATTCTCCACCACATTTCCACCAAACAGCCACGAATCGGCGAAATGTAAGTTGCCCCTGGGGAACATCTGCTCATAGGCGGGGATGAAGACCATCTCGGGGTCGAGGTCGGGACAGACGGTGGTGTGTTTATAGAGATAAGTTCTCGTTGGGCAAGGCACAATCAGCACGCTGTCGCGAGCATCATTGTATTTGGCCATACCTAATTGGAATTCAGCGGGGATAGTGTCCGTCGCCATCGTCCAAGTCGTAGGATTGACGCCCACCACATCACCGCGAGAGACCATGCCGATGGCGGTCGTGTCGGTCACGGAGTTGAAGACAACCAATCCTTGCATGAGACTGTCGGTAGCAGGCTTCAAGGCCTCAGGATACTCGGCCAGCTCTTCCGCAGTAACATGATAGCCAATGCAATAAGCGGCCACCATCAACTGGCGTTGTTCCTCGGTCATGCCGTGTTTCAATAATTCTATAAGCATCTGCGAGCCTTGGCTGTGGCCCATCAGGAAGAAGGGACGGCCGTGGTTGTAATGTGCCATATAATATTGGAAGGCATCGTTGATATCCTTGGCGGCGATTTGGGCCAGCGAATCTACTATGGAATTAGGTTGGCTGTATGCCTCGAAAATCATCTGACGGTAGTACGGCGCATAGAAATTGTACTCGCCGTAAAACATCTTGTTGAACCGCTGGTTGCCATTAGCCTCTTCGCGCACCTCGGGCAGGGTGATGTCGGCAAACCACGAAGAATCGTTGTCGACAAAAGAAATGGTCGACACGGTCGGATAGACATAAAACACATCAGCGGCATGGCTCTCATCGCCACAGCTGTACCAATAAGTCGTATTAGCATAGTCAATGGTAGTTTCAACGGGTTGCAGTTGATGCTTGCAAGAAATGGTGGCAATTAGTATTAGTGTTGTCAAAAGGGCAAAAAATGTCTTGTTTTTCATAGATTGGATTCATTTTGAGCGGTCAAAGGTAGTAAAAATCAGAATTTTTGTTTCAGAATCAATTTATTTTCGCAAATTTGCAGCGGAATTAGCCTCTAGCTTATGGCCTCTGGCTTCTGGCAGCTTTATGATAGATGTAAGATTTACCTTTTCCAATCAAGCTGCCAGTTGCTAAAAGCCAGTGGCCAGCAGCTAACCAAATCTTTGAATCTTAAATCTTTAAATCTTAAATACACATTCATGAAAAGAGACGAAAAAATCTTTGATCTGATTCGCCAAGAGAAAGAGCGTCAGATGCACGGAATCGAACTTATCGCTTCGGAAAACTTTGTCAGTGAGCAGGTTCTGGAAGCCATGGGTTCTGTCATGACCAACAAATACGCCGAGGGTTATCCCGGCAAGCGTTACTACGGCGGCTGCCAAATCGTCGACCAGAGCGAGCAAATCGCCATCGACCGCGCCTGCCAGCTGTTCAACGCCACCTTCGCCAACGTGCAGCCCCACTCGGGCGCACAGGCCAATATGGCTGTGATGCAAGCTCTGCTTGAACCCGGCGACACTTTCATGGGTCTCGACCTCTCACACGGCGGTCACCTTTCACATGGCAGCCCAGTCAATGCTTCGGGTATGCTTTACAAGCCCGTCGCTTACCATGTGGCCAAGGAAACTGGTCGCGTGGACTACGATGAAATGGAGAAGATTGCCCTTGAGTGCAAACCGAAACTCATCATCGCCGGTGCCTCTGCCTACAGCCGCGACTGGGACTACAAGCGTATGCGTGCCATCGCCGACCAAGTGGGTGCTGTCCTCATGGCCGACGTCAGCCACCCCGCTGGCCTCATCGCCAAGGGTCTGCTGAACGACCCGTTGGAGTACTGCCACATCATCACCACTACGACCCACAAGACCCTCCGTGGTCCCCGTGGCGGTATGATCCTCATCCGTCATGACTTCGAAGACCCGCGTGGCCGCAAGACCCCGAAGGGCGAAACGAAGATGATGTCAGCTCTCATCAACAGTGCCGTGTTCCCGGGCATCCAAGGTGGTCCTCTGGAGCACGTCATCGCCTCCAAGGCCGTTGCTTTCGGCGAAGCCCTCAGCGACGAGTACATGGAGTACATCCAGCAGGTGAGAAAGAACGCCGCCTTCATGGCCAGAGCTTTCATGGATAAGGGCTACGATGTCATCAGCGGTGGCACCGACAACCACTCCATGCTCATCGACCTCCGCGGCAAGTTCCCGGAAATCACCGGTAAGATGGTGGAGAACACCCTCGTCCTTGCCGACATCACCGTCAACAAGAACATGGTGCCCTTCGACACCCGTTCGCCTTTCCTGACCTCAGGTCTGCGTGTCGGCACGCCCGCCATCACCACCCGTGGTCTGAAACAAGACAAGATGGCTGTCATTGTCGACATGATCGATGATGTCATCAGCGACATCAATCCTGAGACCAAGACCGCTTCGGAGGCCAAGATCAACGCCGTCCGCGCCGAGGTCAACAAGCTGATGAAGGACTATCCGCTCTTCGCTTGGTAAGCATTAGCAACACCTTAATTAATAAATGGTCGCCCCAATGTGGGTGACCATTTTTTTTGACTTAAAATTTTAGAAAAAAGGCCTTAGTATTTTGAAAAAACGTATCTTTGCATCCCGTATTTTTAATTCCAAGCACTATATTTCGATAAACTCAATAACCATGAAAACCACTAAAAAATACGGGTTCGACAACGAAAAATACCTCAAAATCCAGTCAGAACACATCAAAGACCGCATTGCAAAATTCGGCGACAAACTGTATCTCGAATTCGGCGGCAAACTCTTCGACGACTTCCATGCCAGCCGCGTGCTGCCTGGCTTCCAGCCTGATAGTAAACTGAAGATGCTGTCACAGCTCATCGATGTGGCTGAAATCATCATTGTCATCAGTGCCGTCGACATTGAGAAGAACAAGGTGCGCGGCGACTTGGGCATCACCTACGATGTGGATGTGTTGCGTCTACGTGAGGAATTCATGAACCGTGGTTTCATGGTGAGTTCGGTGGTGGTGACCCACTACAACGGTCAAGCCAGCACCGATGCCTATCGCCAGCGTTTGGAGCGCATGGGCATCAAGGTGTATTACCACCGCATCATTGAAGGCTATCCCAACAATGTCGCTCTCATCGACTCGGAAGAAGGCTTTGGCCGCAACGACTATGTGGAAACCACTCGTCCTTTGGTGGTCGTCACAGCCCCTGGTCCGGGAAGCGGCAAGATGGCCGTCTGCCTCAGCCAACTCTATCACGAGAACAAGCGCGGCGTCAAGGCGGGCTATGCCAAGTTTGAGACCTTCCCCGTATGGAATCTACCTCTGAAGCACCCCGTCAATGTGGCCTACGAAGCCGCCACCGCCGACCTCAGCGATGTCAATATGATTGACCCATTCCACCTGGAAGCCTACGGCAAAACTGCTGTCAACTACAACCGCGATATTGAGATTTTCCCAGTGCTGAATGCTATCTTTGAGAGCATCTATGGTGAGAATCCCTACAAGTCGCCGACCGACATGGGCGTCAATATGGTAGGCTATTGCCTCAGCGATGATGAAGCCTGTTGCGAAGCCTCCAAGCAAGAAATCATCCGTCGTTACTATGCTGCACTTTGCAATTTGGCCAAAGGCAAAGGCACTGAAAACGAGGTCAATAAGATTGCTTTGCTGATGAAACAAGCCAAAATCAGCACGGCTGACCGCAAAACCACCATCGCTGCCAAAGAGCGCAAAGAGCAGGAAGGCGCTGCCGCTGCCGCCATCGAATTGGAAGATGGCACCATTATCACAGCTCACACCAGCACCCTTCTCGGCCCCAGCGCGGCCTTGATTCTAAACGCCACCAAACATATTGCAGGCATACCGCATGAGGTGAAGCTCATCCCGCAAGCCATGATTGAGCCCATTCAAAAGACAAAAGTCAGCTTCTTGCATGGCAAAAACCCACGCTTGCACACCGATGAGGTCTTGGTTGCCCTCTCCATGCTCAGCCTTTGGGATGAAAACTGCAAAATGGCCTTGGAACATTTGCCGCAACTAAAAGGCTGTCAAGTGCATAGCACGGTAATGCTCAGCGAAGTGGATCAAAAAATCTTCAAGAAACTGGGCATTGATTTGACTTGCGACCCTGTGGCTAAGAAATAGTTTCAGAAATTTCGTATTGCCCTCACATAAAACTCCAGCGTCTTCACTGAGTCGCTGATAATGAACTGTCCGTCCTGCATCCTTACGGCTGCCGCACCACGTGTGCCCGTCTCGGTGCTCGACCAATAGGTCTTGTCCTCCAAAGTGGGATAACCCATCGATGCCAAGGTGGCGTTCACCGCCTCTTGGTTTTGCAAAAGATAGCGTAACTCCGTCGTCGAGGGCACATACCACTGCTTATCGATAATCTTCCGATGGGGATAATTTACGAGATGCCAAGTGTTTTTGAGGTAACTCCATTGAATGGCTGGATAATGACTCATATCGTAGACATCCATCAGGATGTTGGTGTTGTTCCAGCCTTCGTAGGGATTGGTGGCACCCGTCTCGCAGTTTAGATTTCCTGGCAGACACCATGGCAAAAAGGTCTCATCAAGACTGACCATTAGGCCGTGATAGGCCGTATAAGTCCAAAACACAATCCCTTCCAAGGTGTCGTTATGATAATAATCACCTACCTCGTATGTGGGCTGATAAGGCACATGAGGCTCACCACCTTGTGGGGTTTCCTCTTTCCTGCATGACACAAAAAAGCAAAGCAAAGCAAGGAAATAGAGTCCTTTTTTCATGGTATTCAAATACCCAAAGAGATGTTCAACCCTCTCGCCGTATTCACCAAGTCGCTGTCAATGGTGACAAGATTGGGCTTGGAAATAGCTTCCTTGAGGGAGACAGCCACCAAATCGGGATGATGGTAGGCCACCATCTGGCCGAACTGACCGTTGAGGACCATCTCGAAAGCTTTCACACCAAACTCAGCTGACAAAACACGGTCATAGGCAATCGGCACGCCACCGCGCTGCAAGTGACCCAATGTGGTCTCGCGCATGTCGTGGGTAAAGCCAGCCGCCTTCATCTCTTCGATGAAACGGCGACCGATGCCGCCCAATTTCTTGTTTTCGTAGCCGACCTCTGTGCTGATCTCATACACCTGCTGGCCGTCCTTCGGGCGAGCGCCTTCGGAGGCCACCACCACGGCAAAGCCACGGTCATGGTTGAAACGGCGTTCCAAACGCTCCTTCACGATGTTAATGTCATAGGGGAACTCAGGCAACAAGCACACCTCTGCTCCACCTGCGATAGCGGAATGCAAGGCAATCCAACCCGCATCGCGACCCATGACCTCAAGGACGAAGACGCGGTTGTGTGATGCAGCCGTAGTGACAAGTTTGTCAACAGCCTCAGTGGCAATCTGCACTGCGGTTTGGAAACCAAAAGTGCATTCCGTCGAGGAGAGGTCGTTGTCGATGGTCTTGGGCACGCCGATGATGTTCAAGCCCTTTTCGTAGAGCCTCTGCGAGATACGCTGCGAGCCATCTCCGCCGATGCTGATGACCGCATCAATGCCCATGTATTGCAATTTACGGAGCATCTCATCACTACGGTCAACGGTAGTCCAAGTACCGTCTGAGTTCTTCACAGGCCAACTGAACGGGCCACCCTTGTTGGTGGTCTCGATGATGGTGCCGCCACGGAAGTGGATGCCGCGCACCGACTCGGGTGTCAGCCTGACGACCTCGGTGGGTTCCCAAAGGATGCCGTTGTAGGCTTGTATGCTGCCGAGCACTTCCCAATCCTTTTCTTGGGAGGCCCTCTTGACGATGGCGCGAATCACGGCGTTCAAGCCTGGGCAGTCGCCGCCACCGGTTAAAACAAGTAATCTTTTCATATTCAATAATTTATTTCATCTTTTTCAAGAGCAAGACGGAAGCCACACCCATCGCCACTAAATTCGGGATTGTTGAAACTCCTGTTGGACACACGGCAATACCAGTCATTGCTGTTCCAGCATCCGCCACGAAGCACACGATAGGAGCCCTCCTCAACGCCTGTCGGGTCGATCTGGGAACTAACCGTATAACGGCCGTACCTGTCAGCACACCATTCCCAGACGTTGCCGCTCATATCGTACAGCCACAATTCGTTAGGCGACTTGCCTTTCACCGTATGAGTTTTGTTGCCGCTATTATCAAGAAACCACGCTATGCTGCTCATGAAGTTTTTGCCCGCATACTTGTAACCATGACCTTTTTTCCCGCCACGGGCTGCAAACTCCCATTCGGCCTCGGTAGGCAAACGGAATGAGTATCCCGTGATTTGGTTCAAAACGCGAATGAACTCCTGACAATCGTTCCAACTCACGCTCTCCACAGGACGTTTGCCGCCTTTGAAACGGCTGGGGTTGTTGTTCATCAGAGCTTGCCACAAGGCTTGCGTCACCTCCGTTTCGCCCATGTAGAACGAGCTCACCTTCACTTTGTGGACAGGACGTTCATCGCGGTAGGCATCGTCACCGTCGTTTCCCATTTGAAACGAACCACCATTAACATTTTTCATCGTGAAAGAAACCCCTTTGACCGTGAAAACCAAATCATTTCCGACGGTTTTGACCTGCCATTCATTTGGAGACTGTTCCACAAGTGTGTCGGCCTGTTGGGCAAAACATGCCATAGACAGGCAAAACAACACTCCAATAAATAGCAAGTTTTTCATAGTCAGTATATTACTATCGATCCTAGATTTGAAATACAATGTTTAAAAGTTCAAAAATAGAGAAAAAAGCAATACAATGAATGAAAACGATTGTTTTTTAAACGGACATCGTTTTCAAAAAGGCCGAAGGGGCAATGCACCAATTGAATAGTGCAACCTGAGATATATGAGTTGTTTCGAAACGGCCCGAAGGGCCAAAAGCCAACTGACCAGGGCAACGCCCTAGGCAAAAGAGATAATTTGTCAATGTCGCCCTGAAAGGGCAAAAGCAATATCATCAGTCCGTGAACACATACCGCTCATCATATTCAATATTGTAAAGTTTCAAAAACTCCAAATATTCATCATGGAAATTCCGTTTTGCATGATGCTGTTTCTGATTCTTGACATATTCCAATGTCCTAGGCAATACGGACTCGCTGACCGAAAAAGCAGCATAGCCACCCTGCCAAGCAAAATGCTCATATACATCGTCTATTGTCTTGATCCATCGGCTGCTATTTCGTTTCACCTCTTCCACAAGATGTGCGATGGTTTCGGTTTTTGAAAGCACACAAAGCAAATGCACATGGTCGGTGACACCACCCACGCGTAATACCTGACAACCCGTGGTGTTCACGAGTTGGCCCATATAACTATGGAGGCGTTCCAGATGTTCTTCTCGGATTTCTGGGCTTGTAGTCTTAATATGAAAAACGATATGCAGATAGACTTTACATAGGGATTGTGACATGGCTTTGGTGGCTTTTGCCCTTTCAGGGCGTTATGGATTTCTTGGTTTTTATCGCCACGGGCGTTGCCCGAGGCTAATAGCTTGATGGCCTTTCAGGCCGTTTGTATTTTGATTCTGACAGATTGAAAATCACCATTACTGTCGTACATTTCCTTGTTGCATTAATGATTCGATTTTTACTTGTGCCTCACCAAAAATCTCTTCTATATCCTTACCATTATAATTATTGATAATGAAAGTCCTAGTGTCAATTATGTCGTTTACACGATCTTCCAAATTCCAACCATTTATTGCTCCAACATGATCAAATTCAACAAACCATTCCAGCTTCGCATTATTAATGCAATAACCTATTTTAAATCCACTTTCCGTGACATATTTATTCTCAACATAATCAACTTTTGCCAATTCTAAATTCTTATCATCTTCCTCTTTAACAAGTAATAACTTTAGTGCGTCATTAATCTTTTCAAGATCCTCATAGGAAATCATAGTAACAAATGAAGATTGTATCGAAGCACGGGTATCTTTTGAAACGACTTTAAAAACATAATAATACTGGGTCTCATTATCTACATCAACTCTCCTTACAAAAGTGTTGATTTGAGAATAGTCTGTTTGAATATCTATAGTTGAAATAGGATAATCGATAAAACTATACATCCCCTCAATGTTTTGTGCAAAACTAAAAAGACTCAACAGCAATACTACAGCTAACAATAGTTTTTTCATTGGTTTATTCTTATTAAACAATATAGGGCTGCCATACTATGACAGCCCTACAATCAATTTCATTTCTTTATTTCAGATTCAAAGCTATTTGAAGCTCATCCAACTGTTCCTGTGCAATCGGTGCAGGACTACCGCTCATCACGTCGCGGCCAGCGTTGTTCTTCGGGAAGGCGATGAAGTCGCGGATCGAGTCAGCACCACCGAACAGAGAGCAGAGACGGTCGAAGCCGAAGGCCAGACCAGCATGAGGCGGAGCACCATACTCGAAAGCACCCATCAGGAAGCCGAACTGCTCCTGCGCCTTCTCATCAGTGAAGCCGAGGGTGTGGAACATCTTGTTCTGCAAAGTGCGGTCGTGGATACGGATGGAGCCGCCACCGACCTCCACACCATTCATTACGATGTCGTAAGCGTTGGCGCGAATGTCGCCCCACTTGCTCGGGTCATCTAACAAAGCCTCGTCTTCAGGTTTCGGAGCGGTGAAGGGATGGTGCATGGCGTAGTAACGTTGCGTCTCCTCATCCCATTCAAGCAGCGGGAAATCGATGACCCACAGCGGTGCATACACATCGGGATTGCGCAGACCGAGTTGGTTGCCCATCTCCAGACGCAAGGCATTGAGTTGCACGCGAGTCTTCATGGCCTCACCGCAAAGGATGAGCATCAGGTCGCCAGGCTTGGCACCGAACTTGTCGGCAATGACCTTCAGGTCTTCAGGCGTATAGAACTTGTCAACAGATGACTTGAACGTGCCATCAGTGTTGTATTTGATGTAGACCATGCCGCCAGCACCCACCTGTGGACGCTTCACAAATTCGGTGAGCTGGTCGAGTTGCTTGCGGGTGTATTCCGAGCAGCCCTCGGCATTGATACCGACCACCAAATCAGCATTGTCGAAAAGGCCGAAGCCCTTGCCTTTCACCACGTCATTAAGCTCCACGAATTTCATCCCAAAGCGGATGTCGGGCTTGTCGGAGCCGTAGTATTTCATGGCGTCATGCCAAGTCATGCGCGGGAATTGGTCGAACTCAAGGCCCTTCATCTCCTTGAAGAGGTGCTTGGCCAAGCCTTCGAAGGTGTTCAGCACATCTTCCTGCTCCACAAACGACATCTCGCAGTCGATTTGCGTGAACTCAGGCTGACGGTCGGCGCGAAGATCCTCATCGCGGAAGCAGCGCACAATCTGGAAATAGCGGTCCATGCCAGCCACCATCAGCAGCTGTTTGTATTGCTGCGGGCTTTGCGGCAGAGCGTAGAACTCACCAGGATTCATGCGGCTCGGCACCACAAAGTCGCGGGCACCCTCAGGCGTGCTCTTGATGAGCATTGGGGTCTCGATTTCGAGGAAGTTGAGGTTGCTCAGGTAGTTGCGCACCAGCATGGCCATGCGGTGGCGCAACTCAAGGTTCTTGCGCACGGGGTTACGGCGAATATCCAAGTAACGGTATTTCATGCGAAGGTCATCGCCGCCGTCGCTGACATCTTCGATGGTGAAGGGCGGGGTCTTGCTGCTGTTGAGCAGTTTAAACTCACTGACTTTCAGCTCAATTTCTCCTGTAGGCATGTTTGGGTTCTTCGATTCGCGTTCGATGACGGTGCCTTTGGCCTGAATTACGAATTCACGGCCGAAAGAACGGGCTTGTTCCAAAAGTTTCGGGTCGCTGCTGCCATCCAAGAAGAGTTGGGTGATGCCATAACGGTCGCGGAGGTCAATCCAAACGAGGGAGCCTTTGTCGCGGGTGCGCTGCACCCACCCGGCCAATGTCACTTCCTTGCCGGCGTCGGCAAGACAAAGTTCGCCACAAGTATGTGTTCTGTACATATTTTCGAGATTTAAAAATTTAAAAATTCAAGATTTAAAGATTTGTTCCATTGGATTGGAATTGCAAAAGTAGTAAAAAAACAATCCAATTGTTCACACAACAGCCTGCATAATACTTTCTTTCACAAAAGCATTAAGCGAGATACCTTCTTCCTGGGCTTTTGCAGCTGCCTTTGCGTGAAGTTCGATGGGAATTCGGATGTTGAAACTACCTGTGTATGACTTATGTAAAGGAAGTCCTTTTTCTTTGCAGAAAGCGATGTAGTCTTCCACGGCATTGATGAAATCTTCCTTCAGTTCGGCAAGGGTATTCCCTTCGTAAGTCACCAAGGTTTCCTTGTCCAAACCGAGCACTTTTCCATAGAGGGTATTGCTGTCAAGTTCGGCCTCTATGCTCCCGATGAATCCTTTGTATTTTAATGTATCCATATTAAATGAGTTTGTTTTCTTTCAGATAATCCACTATGTCTTTCAAAGCCTTTTCCTTAATGACATTCGAGGGATGAGGCTTATGTGCCAAATACTGCAATTGTTTGTCTTTGTTATAGAATCTCACTCTCGAACCAGATGTCTTTCCTTTGTCATCTTTTTCAAAACCCAATTGAAGGAGGACTGTTTCCAATTCTGCAAAAGTGAAGTCCTTGGGCAAACGAGACATCTTCTCTATCAGTTTTTCCTTTTTGGTCATTTTGCAACTAAAATTCGGTTGCAAAAATAATACTTTTTCTAGAATTACAACAAAAAATGACTAATTTTGCCCCGTGATTCGGAGACTGAAATATCTGTTTTTGAGCTTTGGCTTAGTTTTGACGGCCCTCATTGCCCAGCGTTGCGCCAATGCGGTGGCACCCACAGGTGGACCTAAAGACGAGCGACCTCCCGTGGTGGTCGAAGCCGTGCCCGAAAACCATAGCGTCAGCTTTGTCGGGAAGAAAATTGAAATCACCTTCGATGAATACATCACCCTCGAAAACGCCAACCAGAACGTGATGATTTCGCCACCGCTGAGCGAGAAACCCGACATCAAGCTGAAGAATAAGACCGTAGTCATTAAATTCAAGGAAGACTTGGCTTCAAACACCACTTACACCATCAACTTCGGGGCAGCCATCAAGGACTTGCACGAGGGCAATCAGTTCAAGGATTATGTCTATAGTTTTTCGACGGGCGACCATATCGACACCCTCTGCATTGCAGGTAAAGTGCTGAACGCTGCCGATAAAAAACCAGTGGGAGATGTCTATGTTTCTCTCTATGCTGCTAACCAAGAAAACATTGATTCGCTGCCACTTACCACCACCCCAAACTACATCACCAAGACCGACAAGGAAGGCAACTTCCGTCTTACAGGTCTTGCCGATCAACAATACCTCGTTTTCGCACTTAAGGATGCGAATTCCAACCTTTACTTTGACTTACCGAACGAAGAAGTGGCTTTCTTGGATACTTTGGTTCCCGCTTCCTATCAGCAAACGTCTAGACCGCAAGTTGCGGATACAACTGCGACGGACAGCACCTTATTGATTAATGATTCCATACCGATGGCATCTGCGGATTCTCTTATGGGAATCCATTCAGATTCATCATTCATCATACCGAAAGACACCATTCCCCAAAGAGTTTTCGACCAAAAAGCACTGAACCTTACTCTCTATATGTTCACCGAAGAAGATTCCACACAGGTACTTTTGGAAAAGAAGCTCATTGAAGAAGGCCTATTGCGCTTTGTTTTCCGTTGTCCCGCCAAGGAAGCCGTGGTGATGACCCCTGAAATGCTGCCCGACACTTTCAATCTCGTATCCATACATTCCGCTGAATACGATACAGTTTGGTGGTATTTCACACCCAATGTAAAGGACAGCCTTTGGGTGCAAGTGAAATACGACACTGTCATCAACGACTCATCTCGCTACAGCCTGAAATTCAAGGAATCCGGCGGAAACAGAAGACGCAAACGTGAGGTGGAAAAACTGAAGATCACCGACAATCTGCTCGGTCGTGGAGGACTAATTGCTGGCGAAGACCTCATCTTGAAGTTTTCAGAACCTATCATCGACTACCAAATGCGCGACTCGGCTGTCTTCAAACGCGACACTACCAAATGTTACAACCAACTTGCCTTTGAGCCTATCGATGAAGATGGCCTGAAATATCGACTAACCACGCCTTTTGCCGCTGATTCAAGCTACAGCTTCGAGATTCCCGACTCTGTTTTTTGGGGCATCCGAGGCCGCACCAACGGCCCTATCAGGGTCGATTTCCACGTACTGAAAGATGATGAATATGGCAACATCTACATCACCGTGACACCACCAGAGGGCATGAAACAAGTTGTGGTGCAACTCACCAATGAGAACGGCAAAGTGCTGGAAGAGGATATCATCACGACCCGACAAGAGGTAATATTTGAGCACCTTATGCCTGCCAAATACAAGCTCCGCGCCATCCTCGATGCCGACGGCAACGGCAAATGGAGCACTGGCAATTATCATCGTCACGCCCTCCCCGAGACCGTCATCGACTACAAAGACCCGCTTGAAATCAAGGCAGGATGGGATATTGATCTGGAAGAAGCTTGGGATCTGAATAAGAAACCTTAGTTCATCTTATCAGCAAGGATGACCACACGCATCCCAACGAAAGCATATTTAGCTTTCAATTCATCCAAATCTTTGTTTCTCAACCTAATGCACCCTTCACTTCCACGACCTGGAACGGAGTTTTCATTATTGGTGCTGCCATGAATACCAATGCCTTTGAAACCTGGCGTACTCAATCTCATGAACCAATTGCCGTAAGCAAGGATCTCACCACGGCCATCGCCAAAATCGTGGTACCATTTGGAAGCATCCTTGATTTCAGTAATAGTAAACGGTTGGTCGACAGTACATTCTGGTGTTTTCATGTCGCCTTTTTTCTGTTTCTGGCCTTTCTTCAAGCCGACACAAACAGGATAATGCACACGTTTGATGGTATCGCCATTCACCACCTCGCACACATACAGCCGATACTCTGGCTTGGAAATGAGGATGAAACAGTTCTTTTTGTTCACCACCTCGGAATAAAAAGTGGCCGAGTCGGCGGGAACCACATTGATAGTATCCATTGGAACCGTTTCTACGATAGGCTCTTGTTTTTCGACTACCTTATCTGAAGGGGTTGTACCACACGACGGCATAACAAACAAAGCCGCCAAAAGACTGAATATGAGGGTCATTTTTTTCATGATATTTCAAAACATGGGTGCAAAAGTACACATTTTTTGATGTTTACGGCTTTGTCTAAACATGAACACGTCATTTTTCCTTATTTTTGCGGCATGGAAAAAATGATACTTTTAGGCAAGACCCCTGCCGAGATTCAGGAGGTTGTCGAGAAATTGGAACTGCCCAAATTCACGGGCAAGCAGATTGTGGACTGGATTTACCAGAAACGTTGTTCCTCCATCGAGGATATGACCAACCTCAGCAAAAGTGCAAGGGCTTTGTTGTCAGAGCAATACGAGACTGGACTGAATGCCCCCGTCAAGGAACAGGTGTCAACCGACGGCACGAAGAAATATCTCTTTTCTGCCGGTGAGCATTTCATCGAGGCGGCCTACATCCCCGACCGCGACCGCGCCACACTGTGTGTCTCCACGCAGGTTGGCTGTCAAATGGATTGTCTCTTTTGCGCCACAGGAAAACAGGGCTTCCAAAAGAACCTCTCCGTGGCCGAGATCATGAACCAAATCCTCAGCCTACCCGAGTTCGACACACTCACCAACATCGTATTCATGGGCATGGGCGAACCTTTGGCCAACTACGACAACCTGATGCGCTCACTCGACATTCTCACCCAAGACTGGGCCCTGGGCTGGAGCCCGACCCGCATCACCGTTTCGACCTGCGGCCTTATTCCCAATCTCAAGCGTTTCCTCGAAGAGTCGAAATGCAACCTCGCTATCTCGATGCACAGTCCCTTCCACGATGAGCGCATCAAGCTGATGCCCGTCGAAAAGAGCTATCCCATCAAGGAGGTCATTCATGCTGTGAAACAGCACGACTGGCACGGCCAACGCCGCCTATCTTTCGAGTACATTATCTTCAAGGACTTGAACCACAGCAAGGATCACATCAAGGAGATTGCAAGGCTGCTCGGCAGCACACGGTGTCGTTTTAATTTAATAAGGTATCACGCCGTGCCCGGCATCCCGCTGAAGAGCCCCGATGCCGCCACGATGACCTGGTTCCGCGACACGCTGAACGAGAAAGGCATCATCGCCACCATCCGTGCTTCACGCGGACAAGACATTGACGCAGCTTGTGGACTGCTGTCGACAAAAAATCTGTTATAAAAATTGTAGAGACGGTGTGCACACCGTCTCTACATGTTTTACAACGAACGCAACGAAACCGCGAATCCGCCGCAAGGTGCCATTCTCACTTTCAGTTTTGATTTGTTTGTCACCGTTTTCTTGGTGATGGTGTAGGCTTGCGCATTGTAATGTTCGTCGGGAATGCCGCTGGCGTCTTTGGCATCACAATAAACCGTGGCTTCGTATTTCGTTCCAGGCTTCAGGAAATCCAGTTTCACCTCCACCTCACGAGCATTCTCATCGGTGATGCCTCCTACATACCAAACATCATGTGCTTGGGCTTTCTTCAAATCTTCGGTTGTGGCATCATCAGGCAAGGCATAAACGAATTTCGTGGCATTGGAAACTACATCTTTCTTGCCATCAGCCAGTGTCCCTACACCCTCGGCGGCCTTGTTCAAGGTAGAGAGTTTCGGATGTCGTGCCGTCACAATATAATCGCCAGGCTCGGCTTCAAGATACAAAGTCTTGTCCCAGTCGACGGCCACGTCCTTAATGAACTGGAAAGCATCCATGAAGGGCTCATAATGCTCGGGGAAGTCTGCGGCCATCTGCAAGGGTGAGTAGAAGGTCACATAAAGACCCAGTTGGTTGCAGATGGTAATCTGCATCTTTTTGCCCCAAGGCACGATTTTGCCCATATCGGTCTCGAAGATGCCAGGCGTGTAGTCCATTGGGCCGCCTTGCAGACGCGTGAAAGGCAGAATGGTCGTATGTCCAGGATTGATGCGCTCACGGAACTCAGTGCCCATGGCACTCTCGTTGCCAATCATATTGGGCCAAGTGCGACAAAGGCCGGTAGGTCTCACTGCCTCATGCGAATTCACCATGATATGGTGTTTGGCCGCCTCCACAATGGCATAATGGTAGTGGTTGTTGATGGGTTGGCTATAGTGACCCTCGCCAAAGGGGATAATGGTACCCACATAGCCGCCTTTCACGGCATCATAGCCATATTGGTTCATCAAGGTATAGGCCTTCTCCATCCAACGCTCATAATTTTGAGTGGAGGCCGAGCTTTCATGGTGCATGATGAGGCGGATGCCCTTCTCGTGGGCGTATTTGTTCAAGGCAGGCAGGTCGAAGTCGGGATAAGGTGTGAGGAAGTCAAAGACAAAATCTTTCTGCTTCGCATACCAGTCTTCCCAGCCGATGTTCCAGCCTTCGATGAGCAAGGCATCAAAACCGTTTTCGGCAGCGAAGTCGATGTAACGGCGTACGTTGGCATTGTTGGCACCATGGGTGCCGTTGGGTTTGGCGTGCTCATAGTCGGTCTGACCAAGTTTCACTGAGGGGTAGTCGTTGGTGTAGGACCAGGTGCTTTTGCCCGAGATCATCTCCCACCAAACGCCCATGTATTTCACAGGGTGAATCCAAGAAACATCCTCCAAGACACATGGTTCGTTGAGATTAAGGATAAGGCGCGAGGCGAGGGCGTCAGTAGCCGAAGTGGTCACCATAACCGTACGCCAAGGTGTGTGACAAGGGGCTTGCAGACGACCTTTGTAGCCCGTAGCATCGGGTGAGAGCCAAGCCCGGAAAACCATTTTTTGGTCATCGAGGTCGAGGTGCATTGTAGGATAATCAAGCGTGGCCGCCTCGTGGATATTGAGGTAAAGGCCATCATCGGTCTTCATTTGAAGAGCGGTCTGAACGCCTGTGTGTGAGAACCCCGTCCAAGGCCAGCCGCCATCCTTGTGGCCTGCCTCCCATAAGTCACGGATCTCTGACAGCCGCGATTCAGTGAAGTTGTACTCCTGCGTGTCATAGTCGCCCGGAATCCACCAAGCCTTGTGGTCGCCTGTCATAGCAAACTCGGTCAGTTCTTCCTTGATCCAGAAATAGACCAAAGCATTCTCCATAGGGAACTCATAACGGAAGCCAAGACCGTCATCATAGAGGCGGAAACGGATCTGCATGACTGTGGCCTTTTTCTCGGTCGAATGATCCATACTCTCCACAGAACCAATGGGTTGTTCTAAGGTGACAAGCATCTCGTTGTAATGGTTGCGGATTTGAGCTTCCTCGCCCCAGACGGGTTCCCAAGTCTCGTCGAAAGTGCTGTATTTCGTATCTTTCAGCACAAAGGCATGGGCGAGGTCATCGCGCCATTCCAAGGTGAAACCCATCTTTGAGGGCAACACCACGTGTTTCCCAGCGCGGTCGAGGGAATATTGCGGTATACCGTCGACCACATCGAATTTCAGTTCAAGATTGCCGTCAGGGCTTTTTACCGAGACTGGATTGGCGTAAGCGTTTGTGAGCATTCCAAAAGCTACGCAAAAAAGGGTAATAAAGAGTTTCTTCATATCAGTAGTTTTTATGATGAATCCTATCGGTGCTTCAGTGGGAGATTTTATCTTACAACAAGTCCATATCTTGATTCAGTTAGTATTCTAACTTTTGTTGTAATATCCGTTCCCATATTTGCTTTTATAATGTTTAGAATTGAAGAAAAGTCTGCAGTTCCGGTTCTGGAACTAGTGCATTCTTTATAGCAATAAGTGCCAAATTCCTCTGCACGAAGTGTTACGATTTTGTTGCCATTAATATCATCCGAAACGCCTCTTGAAAACCTTGGAGCGACAATAATGCAAAACTTTGAGCCATGTTTCCTTATGTGTTTATTAATTCGAGGAGTATCAACTTTTTCAAGGGAAGTACCTCTTGTTTTTGCTTCAACATTCATGTTATACTTCTGTTCACTAGGTAATTCTTCCATCGTACAAAGCAAATCGGTATTACCAGCCCCTGACAAAATCTCCACATTAATGGTTTCAGAAAACAATTCCATAAAAGGTTTAAGGGCTTCCTCAAATTCTTTTCCGTCCCTGCTCCCAAATCTCGAAGCACGAACCATTTCGTTTACTATAACCGTAATCTCGCTCTTTCTGTCAACATTAGTATTGATGCACGCCAAGTATCTTAACGGCTCGATTTGATAAAGATTTGTCAACCAATCTTCTCTCGTGAAGATTTCTATGCCATCAACTTGAGAAGGACTATCGAATGGTGAAAACTCATCGATCAAAGACTGCGCAGCTTCCTTAACTTCATCCGTTAGTTCGACATATCCTGAATTCTTTTTTCTAGATTGGTATGCATCATTTCGATACGTGCTGGTGTTGCCCGTATTACTATGTAAAAAACGGAACAAACGTCCACCATTATGTGCCGCGTCACTCACCAGATTAAACACTCCGAAATCTTTAAACAAGCGCAACAGGTAGTAATTGATTTCATGCAAAACGTTAGCAAATAGTTTTTCATAATCCTCTACGCTTTGGAAAAGGGCAAGTTTTTCATCGTAGGTATATGTACGATACTCTAATATACTGGCAACAAGCTCTTCATATTTCTCATGATCAATGGTTTCGATAAATGGTAGAAACCAAACAAATTCATCAATATACAGCCTATACTGTAACCTGGCATCTAGAAGAAGCTTGATGATTAGTCTTCCGAAATAAAGCTTAAAACATTCAGGTGTCCAATCAAATGGATGTGGATATTGCATGCAAAACAAGTTAACCAAATAGTTTTTTGCCTGTTCTGTCCTGTCCTCGGTTGACAAAATGTTTAATGTCATCGGGGAAGGCATAAATGCTTTTTTCCCGTCTTCAAGATTGGTGGAATAACCAAACATGTAGAAGCAGGCTTGTAAAAGTCTTACTCCGATTGTAATTGTAGAGCCTCTTTCTGCATAATAACCTTCATTTGTCCTACCTTGAGCCACAGTCCGTGACACCATGTCTTCAAGATTAAAACCGTTAGGTGTATTACTTATAATGGCAGCAAATTCTGAAAGAATGTCTTTAGAATTGACATTCTTGTCAATAATCCACTTATGCATCATGCTTCTTTCTAGAGCAATCATATTCCTATGTTTTTGATTATTGCTTCACTGAATCTGGGTGGTATGGCTTCACCGATCATCTGGCGAATAAAATTATCAGAGCACCATTGAGGCAAATCCCAATCAGCAGGCAGTGAAGAAACTATAAACAATTCCCTTAGCGTCAGAACACGAGCATCACTATAGGTGCCATCTGGAAGCAATCTCCCGGGATGAACATTGTTATGCCCCCCCATGTTTCCACTTTGCATTGCCCGTGCCGGACAAGGTTCGTCCCATCGCATCCTGGCAAAGGTGTTGTGAAATCCTTTCATCCTATCACCATTCTCCTTCTTGGGATAATGCTCTGCATTTAGAAAGGCAGACTTGCCTTCCGGAGTATGGCGCATTGCGTCAATATCCCTTTCATTGTGAGGTTTTGCATAATGCCATTTTATGCCACTCTCTTCGCCTGCCTCCAATGATGGCAAATCACCAATGGCTGTTCTCAATGTGATTTCCGGTTGTGCAATGGGATTACCCCATGAAAGTCCCTTTTTCCATAGTTTTACGAACCCTCTCGGTCTGCTCTGGGGAACTCCATAGTCTTTCGCGTTCAAAACAAAAGATTCAATATTGTATTTTTCTCCGTATTTGTCCGCAACTATTTCAACCAGTTTACGCCCCTCTCCTTTATACGGGAAATATAGCTTCAAAAACTTTGGCACATTTTCAATCAATATATAGTCAAAGTCACATTTGTCAATTAAATCAAAAGCATAGAATATCAGATAATTCCTTTTGTCTTCCACATAGTCTTTTTTGCCAAGGCTACTCATCCCTTGGCAAGGTGGAGTCGCAAGTAAGAATTTGCAGTCATTATCCTGGGTCTCCTTTAAGACTTGGTCAAATATATCCGGCTGTGTTATGTCTCCACATATTGTATGGCATTCCTTATACAGCCAACTATGAAGGTCGCATCTGTTTTTATGTAACTCATTTGCAACTACAATGTCGATGCCGTTTTCTTTAAAATAAGTCTCGGCGATTCCAGCACTACAAAACAAAGAAACACCCTTCATCACTCAATCTTTTTTATGTTTTTACAAATGCTCTCCATCAGCAAAGGTGGAACCGCTTCTCCCACAATATACCTTATTTGGCTATCGGAAGCAAAACTTGGCAGATCTATATCCGGGTCAATCGAACTGAGAATGAACAACTCTCTTAATGTAAGGACTCTTGCGTCACTATACAGCCCGTTAGGTAAAAGTCTACCAGGGTGCACAGTATGCGTTGAAGAAATTGTATCGCTTCTCATTGTAATCGTTGGCGCCGGGCGATCCCAGTCTATCCTTTTATAGGTGTAAGGATACCCTGTAATCCTGGTACCATCAGATTTACGGGGGAAAAACACTTCGTTTTGAAATGCTGATTTTCCCGTAGGGGTATGCTGCATATATTCAATATGTTCAGCAGTGTGTACTCTGGCGCTGTGATGTTTCAGTTTGCTGGTTTGACCGGATTCCAAAGAAGGCAATCCTCCGATGGCTTCTCTGACTGTAACCTGTTTGTCAACCTTTTTTGGACGGGTAAACGAGAAGCCTTTCTTGCACAACACGGCAATCATCCTTCTCCGACTTTGCGGGACGCCATAGTCAGCCGCATTATAAATATCTATATCAATACTATAAACCCCTTTATATTTTTCATTCAGAATCTGTTCAAGGCTGTACATTCCATTGTCATACGGAAAGTACATCTTTACGAATCGGTCTACATTTTCAATCACAACCACATCGGGATTGATCTCATCCACAATTTCCAATCCATGAAAAATCAGGAAGTTTCTAGGGTCTTTGATATACTGATCGTTTCTTTTGTTCTTCCCTATAAGAGACACGCCTTGGCATGGAGGTGTCGCCAACACAAAGTTTACCTTTTCTTTTTTTGCTTTCTCAATTATGGCTTGTTTGATACTGTTTTCCGTAATATCGCCTACTATCATTTCAGTATTTGGATGCCAAAACTCATGAACCTTACATCTAATAGGAATAAGTTCATTTGCCACTTTAAAATCTATATAGGGTGCCAAATTCAACTCAGCAACGCCTGCACTTGAAAAGAGTGACAAACCGATGAACTTACTTGTGGTATTCTTACAATTCTTTGCCATAGAAAAACTACATGTTGCTATAATACGCTGTAGATTACATCCTAAACACGCCAAACTGCTGCGGCGGGAAGGGTTGGTTCAACGAGGCAGCAATACCCAGTGCGAGAATCTTACGCGTATCGACAGGGTCGATGATGCCATCATCCCAAAGGCGAGCCGTACTATAGAAGGCAGAACCCTCGTAATCATATTTAGCCAAGATGTCCTTCTTCAGTTGGGCGATTTCATCTGTCGGAACCTCCAATCCTTTGTATTTGTATTGATCTTCCTTCACCGTGGCAAGGACACTGGCTGCTTGCTCGCCGCCCATGACGGAGATTTTGGCGTTGGGCCACATAAAGAGCAATCTCGGGCTGTAGGCACGGCCCGCCATGCCATAGTTGCCTGCGCCAAACGAGCCACCAAAGATGACCGTGAACTTGGGCACATTGGCGTTGGAGACCGCGTGCACCATCTTGGCACCGTCCTTGGCAATGCCACCTTGCTCGTACTGTTTACCTACCATGAAGCCCGTGATGTTCTGCAAAAACACCAACGGGATGTTACGCTGGCAGCAAAGTTCGATGAAGTGCGTAGCTTTCAGTGCTGATTCTGAGAACAATACACCAAAGTTAGCGATAATGCCTACAGGAAAGCCCATCAAATGCGCGAAACCGCAAACGAGGGTGGTGGCATACCTTGACTTGAATTCCTGGAAACGGCTGCCATCCACAATGCGGGCGATGATTTCCCTTGGATCCACCAATTTGTGGAAATCGATGGGAGCGAGGCCGTAGAGGTCGTGCGGGTCATATAAAGGTGCCTCAACAGGCAGCATGTCCAGTTTCTGACGGTGCGACTTCTCCAAGGTCTTGAAAATGTTGCGGCAAATCTGCAAGGCGTGTTGGTCGTTTTCGGCCAAGTGGTCGGCCACGCCAGAAACAGAGGTGTGCATTTCGCCACCGCCCAACTCTTCCGCCGTGACCACCTCACCCGTGGCGGCCTTTACCAATGGCGGTCCACCGAGGTAAATCGTGCCTTGATTGCGCACGATGATGGTCTCATCGCTCATGGCCGGAACATAAGCACCGCCTGCAGTACACATACCCATCACGATGGCGATTTGGGGAATGCCCATGGCCGACATGCGAGCTTGGTTGTAGAAGAAACGCCCAAAATGGTCACGATCAGGGAAGACCGTGTCCTGCTCGGGCAGGAAGGCACCGCCACTGTCGACCATATAGACACAAGGTAGGTGGTTCTCCATGGCAATCTCTTGTGCGCGAAGGTGTTTCTTCACCGTATACTGCATATAGGTGCCGCCTTTTACGGTGGCGTCGTTGGCAACGATGACGGCCTCTCTACCTTGAATCACACCGATACCCGTGATGATGCCCGCCGAAGGGAAGTCGTTGTTATAGGTGCCATAAGCCGCCATCGGCGACAACTCTAGAAACGGTGTGTTTGGGTCGATAAGCAGGTCGATGCGCTCTCGGGCGAGCAATTTGTTGCGTTTCTTGTGCTTGGCAACGGCACTCTCGCCACCACCTTGCATGGAGGCCGACATCGCCTCACGATATTGAGCCATCAGCGCAAGGAAGTTCTTCTCGTTCTGCTTGAACTCTTCGGAGTCGGTGCGTATGTTGGATTTCAGTACTTGCATAGTAGTAGAGATTGAAAGCACAAAAATAGTGAAAAAACCGAAAGTGAAAAACAAAAACTTCATTCCGTGAAAACGGAATTGAAATATTTCCCCTATCTTTGCCGTTTCATTCATAATGAGGCTACTGAGTTTATCGAAGTAAAGATGTCCGAAAAGAGTTCAAGCAAAAGCCGTGTGGCAGGGTCCTATTTCATGTCGCTGATGAGTATTTCGTTAGTACTCTTCCTCTTAGGCGTGTTTGCCCTGCTTATGATGCATGCGCAGAAACTCTCCAACCATCTCAAGGAAAACATCGGCTTCGAGGTGGTGATGAACAGCAATGTGAAAGAAGCCAATATCCTCAAACTACAACAGGAACTCGACTCCATGCCCGCCGTGAAGTCGACGGAATACATCACCAAGGATGAGGCCATCCGCCGTTTGAGCGAAGACCTCGGCGAAGACTTCCTGCAATGGCTCGGCAACGAAGAAAACCCGCTCCTCCCCTCCATCGATGTGCGCTTCAATGCCGACTGGGCCAACAATGACAGCATTAACCTCATCCAAGCCCAACTGAAGAAAAACAAGGATGTCAAGGAAATCTACTACCAAAAATCCTTGGTCAACTTAATCAACCAGAATGTCAACCGCATCGGCCTCGCGCTGATGATTGCCAGCTTGGTACTACTCATCATCTCCATCACACTGATACGCAATACGATACGACTTAGCATATACTCAAAGCGCTTTCTCGTGCGCAGCATGCAACTTGTGGGGGCAACACCCGCCTACATCCGTCGGCCTTTCATCAGGAGTGGCATCACCCAAGGCTTTTTCGGAGCTTTACTGGCCGATGCTTTCTTGGCACTGCTGCTGTACGGTCTCACCAAACGCTTACCGGAACTGACTTTTGTACAAGACTATAAAATCATCATTGGCATCTTTGTCGGTGTCCTCATTTTGGGCATCCTTCTCGGCGGTCTTTCCACGCGACTGGCCCTCCGGAAATACCTCCACGCCGACATCGACCAACTGTACGCTTAAGGGTCGTTGAGCCTGTCGAAACGCCCGAATAATCTTAAGTTTTAAATCTTAAATCTTGAATTTTAAATACTACTGAATATGGCAAAAGAAATAACAAAAACAAAAGCAAAAACGACCGAAGTTGCTGACAACCAAAAGGTCATGCCCTTCGGCAAACAGAACTACATCATCGTGCTCATCGGTATCGCCCTGCTTGCCTTGGGCTTCATCCTGATGATTGGTGGAGGCTCCTCTGACCCCGATGTGTTTAATCCAAAAATGTTTGATTTCCAACATATTACTCTGTCCACCATTTTGATTTTGGCAGGATTTGTCGTTGAAATCGTGGCAATATTCTGGAAAGGAAAAAAATAATTCATCGCTTTGCGTCACTGCGAGGCACGAAGCAGTCCAGATGATGTGTTACTGGATTGCTTCATCGTTCCTCCTCGCAATGATGACAAGTACATAAAATGAAAAACTATGGATTGGTTACAAGCATTAATCTTAGGCATTATTCAAGGTTTGACGGAATATCTGCCCGTCAGCAGTAGTGGTCACTTAGCCATTGGTCAAGCCCTCTTCGGTCTCGAAGACGGCGAATCGAACCTCGCATTTACGGTTTTGCTTCATGTGGCCACCGTGCTCAGCACCTTGGTCATCCTCTGGAAGGAAATCGTGTGGATTTTCAAGGACCTGTTTGCCAAGCAGTCGTGGCGCAAATACTGCAACCTCAATGACGGCACAAAATACGCCTTCAACATCCTCATCTCAATGATTCCCGTGATGATTGTCGGCTTGTTTTTCAAGGATAAGGTAGAAGAGGTCTTCGGCTCAGGCCTGCTCATCGTGGGCATCATGCTCTTGGTGACGGCTTCGTTGCTTGCCTTCTCCTACTTCGCAAAACCCAGACAAAAGGAAAACATCAGTGGTTGGCATGCCTTCATCATCGGTATCGCTCAGGCTTGCGCCGTGATGCCAGGTCTGTCGCGCTCGGGTAGCACCATCGCCACAGGTTTGCTGTTGGGCAACAAAAAGGAAAAATTGGCTCAGTTCTCCTTCCTGATGGTCATTCCTCCTATTCTCGGCGAAGCTTTGCTCGATGTCAAGGATATGTTTGAGGTTGGATTCAGCCAAGCCATGAGCGGCATTTCGCCCGTGGCAGCCATCGTGGGCTTCCTGGCAGCCTTCATCTTCGGCTGCATCGCCTGTAAGTGGATGATCAACATCGTGAAAAAGGGCAAGCTGATTTGGTTTGCCGTGTATTGCGCCATTGTGGGTATTTTGGCAATTGTTTTACCTTATATCCTCAAGTAATTGCTTCGAAGAAGCATTGTCGAGAGCCCGATAAGGGCAAGCCGACAGATAGCGACTGGAAAAAGATTTATTATAGATTGATGTAAGATTTGCTTCAAAAAAAATGTTCAACTTCGAAGAAGGCGAGGTCATCCTCATCGACAAGCCCTTGGACTGGACTTCGTTCGACACAGTCAACTTCATCCGTTCCTTGCTCAACCGTTGCTATGGCATCCGCAAGCTAAAGGTGGGCCATGCTGGCACTTTGGACCCATTGGCCACAGGCCTGCTCATCCTCTGCACAGGCAAAATGACCAAGCAAATCGACAACTATCAGGCGCAGGTGAAGACCTACACGGGCACCATCCTGCTCGGCCAGACCACCCCAACCTTCGACTTGGAGAGCGAACCTAACGCCTTCTTCCCCACTGACAGCATCACGCCAGAACAGATTGAGGCTGCCCGCCAGCAGTTCATCGGTGACCTGAAGCAATACCCGCCCAAGTACTCCGCCATCAAAATCAAGGGGAAACGCGCCTTCGACTATGCCCGATCCGATGAGGAAATCGAGCTGAAAGCCCGCGATGTCCGCATCGATGACTTCAAACTCAACCTCGACCGTTTCCCTGAACTCGACTTCGAAGTCACTTGCAGCAAAGGCACCTACATCCGTAGCCTCGCCAACGACTTCGGCAAGGCATTGGACAACGGCGCCTGTTTAACATCTTTAAGACGCACCCGCATCGGCGACTTCAAAGTCGAAGATGCTTGGCCGTTGGAAAAGCTGAAACAGCACATCATCGACACGGGCGACGCTTTTAAGGAATGGAAAAAGGAACAATTGGAAAAAGAGCAAAAACAAGCTTGACAATCAACACATTAATAAAAAACACTTGACAAAATTTCGGTTTTGTCGTATCTTTGTAATTTGTTTCAGAAAAATCAACAATAACATCATACAATGAAACTCTCACAATTCAAATTTAACTTGCCGAGCGAGCTCATTGCGCTGCAACCTACACAAAACCGCGATGAAGCCCGCCTGATGGTTGTCGACCGCAAGACCGGAAAGATTGAACACCGTGTCTTCAAAGACCTCGTGGATTATGTCCGCGACGGGGACGTGTTTGTCATCAACAACACTAAGGTGTTCCCCGCCAAACTCTACGGTGAAAAGGAGAAGACTGGTGCCAAGATTGAGGTGCTGCTACTCCGCGAACTCGACCACGAGAGCCGCCTTTGGGATGTGCTTGTCGACCCAGCGCGTAAAATCCGTATCGGTAACAAACTCTACTTCGGTGAAGGCGATGAGCTGGTGGCCGAGGTCATCGACAACACCACCTCGCGCGGCCGCACATTGCGCTTCCTTTACGACGGCACCTACGACGAGTTCAAGAAGACCCTTTCAGGACTCGGCCACACGCCCATCCCGAAAGAACTCAACCGCGAGGAACGCCCTGAAGACGCTGAGGACTTCCAGACCATCTACGCCAAAGTGGAAGGTGCAGTTTCGGCCCCTACCGCTGGTATGCACTTCAGCAAAATCCTGATGAAACGCTTGGAAATCATCGGTGCCTCCTTCGCTGAGTTGACCTTGCATCCTGGCATGGGCAACTTCCGCGACATCGAGGTGGAAGACCTCACCAAGCACAAGCCAGACTCGGAAGAGATGTACATCGATGAGGAATGCTGCACCTTGGTTAACGAGGCCAACGCACGCCACAACAATGTGTTTGCCGTGGGCACCACTTCGCTGAAAGCCCTTGAGACAGCTATGACCATCGGTGGCAAGATCAAGCCCTACAAAGGCTGGACAAACAAGTTCATCTTCCCGCCTTACACTTTCTCCGTAGCCAACTGCATGATCACCAACTTCCACCTGCCCAAATCGCCCATGATGATGGAGGTGGCCGCATTCGCTGGTTACGACCTGCTGATGAAGGCCTACAAGGAAGCCATTGCCGAGAAGTATCGTTTCTTCACCTATGGTGATGCGATGTTGATCATTTAGCTATCAGCCATCAGCAGTCAGCTATCAGCTCAGTTTTGCTGGCTGAAAGCTGATTGCTGAATGCTGAAAGCCAATCTTGAATTTTGAATCTTTGAATCTTAAATAAATAACTAAAAATAATGAACCAAGAAGATTTTTTCAAGAAAATAACCGCTCATGCGAAGGAATATGGTTTTATCTTCCCTTCGAGCGAAATTTATGACGGACTGTCAGCCGTTTACGACTACGGCCAAAACGGTGTGGAGCTGAAGAAGAACATCCGTGAATACTGGTGGAAGGCCATGGTGCAGATGCACGAGAACATTGTCGGTATCGACGCCGCCATCTTCATGCACCCCACCACCTGGAAGGCATCAGGACACGTCGATGCTTTCAACGACCCGCTCATCGACAACCGCGACTCAAAGAAACGGTACCGCGCCGATGTGCTTGTCGAAGATTATATGGCCAAGATCGAGGAGAAGATTAATAAAGAGGTGGAAAAAGCTCGCAAGCGCTTCGGCGACGCCTTCAACGAGGAGCAGTTTGTGACCACCAACCCGCGCGTGCTCGAACACAAGGCCAAAATCGAGGAAATCAGCCACCGCCTGTATGGTGCCATGGAAAGAAACGACCTCGACGCCATCAAGCAGCTCATCCTCGACCTGGAAATCGTCTGCCCCATCAGTGGTACCCGCAACTGGACCGATGTGCGTCAGTTCAACCTGATGTTCGCCACCAAGATGGGTAGCGTGGCCGACGGCTCCGACACCATTTACCTGCGTCCTGAGACGGCACAAGGCATTTTTGTCAACTACCTCAACGTGCAAAAGACCGGCCGCATGAAGATCCCGTTTGGCATCGCCCAGACTGGTAAAGCCTTCCGCAATGAGATTGTGGCCCGTCAGTTCATCTTCCGCATGCGCGAGTTCGAGCAGATGGAGATGCAGTTCTTTGTCCGTCCTGGCACGGAACTCGAGTGGTTCCAACACTGGAAACAGGAACGCCTCAACTGGCACCTTTCCTTAGGTCTGCCCGCCGAGAAATACCGCTTCCACGACCATGAGAAGCTGGCCCACTACGCCAACGCCGCCACCGACATCGAGTTCGACTTCCCATTCGGATTCAAGGAACTCGAGGGCATCCACAGCCGTACCGACTTCGACCTCTCGGCCCATGCCAAATACTCGGGCAAGAAACTCCAATACTTCGACCCCGACACCAACGAGAGCTACACGCCTTATGTCATCGAGACTTCCATTGGCCTCGACCGTATGTTCCTCGCCATGTTCAGCAACGCCTTCACCGAGGAGAAGCTGGAAGACGGTTCAGAGCGCGTGGTGCTGAAGTTGCCGGCCATCCTTGCACCTTACAAAGTCGCCGTGCTGCCGTTGGTCAAGAAAGACGGTCTGCCGGAAAAGGCCCGCGAAATTATCGACTCATTGAAGGCCGACTTCATGTGCCAATACGAGGAGAAAGACTCCATCGGCAAGCGCTACCGTAGACAAGATGCCATCGGCACACCGATGTGCGTCACCGTGGATAACGACACCTTGGTTGACAACACCGTCACCGTGCGCGACCGCGACACGATGGCCCAAGTGCGCGTCCCGATCGACAATCTGAGAAACATGATTTTCGATGAATTGAAGCCGAAGAAATAAAGCCTATGCAAGTCAAGTGTGATTTTTGCGGCTCAATGATTGACGAGAAGAGCGAGCGCTGTCCCTGTTGCGGCGCTCCTCTCTCGGGTGCTAACCGCACTGCCAAGGAGCAGCCCAAGACCATCGAGGAGCTGCGTGCTTGGTATATCGCACATCACCTGCCACCAGAAGAAATCACTAGGTTTTTCATCGGCAAAAACATCACTGAACCGAAAGCCTTCGGTATCTACAAAGATAGCTTTGGCGACTTCGTGGTTTACAAGAACAAGTCAACTGGAGAGCGCGCCATCCGCTACCAAGGTACCGATGAGAGGTATGCCGTCAACGAACTTTACCAACGTCTGAAGGCGGAAATCGCCGACCAGAAAGGCAACCGACCTGCAAGCAGTCCGCAACAGCCTTTGGTGGACAAGACCGTCAAAAAGAAAAAGAAGAGAAAAGGCTGTCTGTTTGCTGTAGGTATCTTCTTTGTCGTCATGTGCCTCTTGGTGGCCATTTTTGACAACACACCTCCTAACGGCTACTACAACTACAACGGCACACAATATTATCACCAAGGCTCATCGTGGTTCTATTACGACAAAGAAAAAGACGACTGGTTCAAGTCCTATGAAGAAATCGACATTACGGACAAGAACGCAAAGGACTACAAAACCTACCAACATTCGGGCAAATCATTCGAAGAGACCAGTTGGTATGACTCAGGTAAACATAGCGACGATTCCGGCTGGGACAACGACAGCAACTGGGACAGTGACAATGACTCATGGGACAGCGGTAGCACCGACTGGGATTCGGACTGGTAGAGACGAAAATTTCGCCTTGTAGAGACGGTGTGCCACCGTCTCTACATAGACAACACCATAGACAACGATTGAACTTCGATTTTACAACAAATTGAAATTCAATCGTTTAATATTTTAAAGCATCAAGAGATGATAGACAAGCACTCCAAAGGGCTTGACAAATGTTTTTTGTCTTGGAAAATGCTATATTTTTGCAATGCAAACCCAAAGGAATGCATAAATCAAAGCAACGAACAACAAAACAAAGTATAAACAATAAAACCTAATACAATGAAAAAGCTATTTGTAATCTTCATCCTCTGCCTCGGCTGCTGCGGCATCCTTGAAGCGCAAAACATTTGGGAACCCTTGAATCTTCCAGGTTCGCTCAGGGGGGTGAATACCCAAGGTGATTTGTTCTGCATCAAGTACGCCTATCCTCTAACTCTGCAACGCTCGCAAGACAAAGGTGAAACTTGGGAAACCGTGTTCACTGGCAATATCGGAAATTGCATCATCGGAGACAGAGGCAGGATTTTCCTCATAAGCGACCGTATCATTTATTACTCAGATGATAACGGCGACACTTGGTCTCACACTTCACCTATTAATGAAGATTCCGGCTATAACCATTTCAGCAGTATGAGAATGTGTTCTCCTTTGAATGATACACTCGTTGGATGGGAATCTCCTTATATTACTTGGACATTTGATGGCGGCAACACTTGGGATTCGACACACATCGCCTTCATGGAATACGACCAAGTAATCTCAAGCCTCCTCGTCAAAAAAAACGGTGACGTATATGCCAGTATTTGGCATCACATCGGACCCAACATCGGTGTGTACCATACCACCCTTTCAGATATGCGTAACTGGGAACTCGTTGCCTTTGAAGGCATTGGCATTAAAGATATGGCATTTGATCCTGAAGGCAATTTGCTTTGCGCTGTTGATTTCGATGGTAGCTTTTCAGGCTTTGAGCATGTGCCTGGATTTTATGCCTTTCGGGCCACCAGTATCGATGCCTCCCGCAATGGCATCATTTACAAACATAGCATTTCGAATACAAACACGGCGGTTCTGTCCTATTCCTTTGACCATGGTGAGCACTTCTACAACACCTTTGAAAACCTTCCCATCTCAGAACTCGCTCCTACCGGCCTCTCCATTGGCTGGGACAATCACATGTATTTTGTAGGCGATGGGCAATTTTGGAGGAGCATTCCCTATGCCAATGACATTCCTAGCATTTTCACTTTGTTTTCTGACTGGTATTACGAAATCCTCAACGACGACGGCAACATCTCTTACCAGCATCTGGAATATGTCGGTGATACGCTGTTCGATCGAGCAAGCAAACGTCCAAAGGTCATCGTGCGCAGTAATACCCACTACGACCGCAACGAAATTACTGAAGTCACTCACGAATATGTCTACGAGGAAAACGGCAAAGTGTATTGGTGGAACAAAACCACTGAAGAATTCACAACACTATACGACTTCTGGGCTAATGTTGGTGACGAGTGGGACATCATGGTAGGTAACGAGACCATCACTGTCCATGTTGATGCCATTGACGATAGTTACGAATACAACAATAGGAATTACAGAGCGTTGCATATCACCGACGCAAACGACATTTTCAGCGGCACCATCATTTGCGGCCTTGGCCATCTGACGAGTTTCTTCCCTGAAAAAATGATGACGCAAGGTAAAAGATCCAATGTGGAAGGTTTACGCTGTTACTGGAGGGATGGCATCTTAGCATACAAAGATGGTGAAAGGGACTGTGATGAGATTTATCAACAACTGCACAACGGTATTGAGGAAGACGACCCTTCGACAGACTCCGGGACCTTAACGGTTTATCCGAATCCCGCCAACGGCGTTTTGTTTGTAGAGACAGTGCATGCACCATCTCTACCAGACCAAACTTACCGCATCACCAACCTCGTGGGACAAACCCTTCTGAAAGGTTCGATTAATGCTGAAACCCAGCAGATTGACATTGCCAATCTGACTGCGGGGATGTATTTCTTCAATGTGGGAGAACAAACCGTGAAATTCGTAAAACAATGAAAACACGATATTTGATATGGGCACTCCTTCTTATGGCGTTCTTTGCAGCATGCCAGCATAAGGCGCGCTACCTCAAAGAAGCTGAGACGTACTTCGATCAAGGCACGGAACAACGCGCTGCCAAACAAACGGAAGCCGCTGCCGAGAGCTTCAGCCAAGCATTGTTGGCCATCAACCGCTGCAACCAAGCCCAACCCGAGGTAAAACGGCTGAAAGCTCAAATCGAGGACAACCTAGGCTTCTGCTACTGGAAGCATGAACTCTTCGACGAAGCCCTACATCTGCATGAAAATGCTGCCACGCTGGCTCGTGAACTCAACGACTCCACTTTATCGATGAACGCCCTGCGCAACTGTGGGCGGGCTACGGCTTCATTGGGCGACATTGATGCGGCAGAACAGTATTATAATGAAGCCCTCAGTCTTGCCAAAGCACTGAACGACAAAACGATGCAAAACGAAATCCTGCTTGAATCGAGCCGCGATGTGCTATTGGTGAAGGAAGACTACGAACAGGTGATCGAGCGTGTCAGTCAGGCTTTGGCCAACGGCGCACAAGGCGACGGCCCGCTGACCTTAGGCTTGGCCTACTATTATCTAGAGGAGGATAGCCTCGCCATCGTCCACCTCACTGAGGCCACCCATAACGAGATGGCTGGCGTGCGTATGTCGGCCTACCAAAGCCTCTATTTCATCCATCAGATTGAGGAGGACTACCAAAAGGCTTTGGAATGTCACGAGCTGTTCAACGAGAACATGATGCAGGCCGACAGCACCCACCGCAGCGAGCAGGTGCAGCGCATCAAGGCGGAATACGACCTCCAGATGCAGAAAAGCCAACTGCAATCAGAGCAAAAACTGAAGAGCCTCTACTTTTATCTCATCGTCGGTGTCTTGTTGGTCGTTTTGGCTATCACCTTGCTACTCTTGAGACAAAAATCGCTCAGTGCCAAGCTGAAAGCCGAAGAAATGAAGAACCAACTGGAGTTAGAATTGAAGAAAAACAAGGTGTATGTGACCGCCCTCGCCCTCACCGAGCAAATCACCGCCTCCACCCTCGACTTCGACCTGAAGGAAAATGAATGGGACGACTTCGTGACGCTCATCGACAAGGTCTACAGCGACTTCACAAAACGACTGATGGACAAATACCCAACCCTCACCAAGAGCGACCTGCAAATCTGCTGCCTCACCAAGCAAGGCTTCAGCAACCAGGTCATCTCCATCCTGATGAACCTACAAACCAACTCCTATGCCCGCCGCAAGTCGCGTATCAAGCAAGAGAAGATGAACGGCTTGGAGGACGAGCGGAGTTTTGAAGAAATTATTAATGAAATATGAACAAGTAAAACCTAAATCCTATGAAAAAAACATTCGTAATTCTAATTGTCGCGACGGCCGCAATCGCTATGGTATCCTGCAAAAAGGATAACACAAACAGCAATGACAAGCCCAACTACAACGAACTAGTTGTCGGAAAATGGGATGTGCAGACTTATCACCTTTGGATTCACGATCTCACTGACAAGCATCCGTGGGGTAACGATGAATCATATTCCCAGGAAGAAACATGGAACTTGCCCGATACCAGTTATGCTGGCTATGACGCAATCGAGATTTATGCCGACGGAACCCTGCGGTGGCACATAAGCGACCGAATGTTTCAAGAGGGAACATATGACAACCCTTATGTGGAGGCTGATTGGCTTATCAGCGGAGATTCTCTGATAATCAACACGACCAAATATGCAATAACTAAACTCGACAATGAAACCATGGTCTTCGAAGACTACTATAAGGTAAATTCATACCAAAACCACCATGGCTGGGAACGAACAAACTGCTACACTTTCAAGCGCGTACAAGGTTCAAACTAGCGGATGCCGTGATACATCAGTTCTACAACCTCAAATGAAAAACCAACAAAAGCAATTTAATATGAAAAAGCAACTTTCCATTATGATCGCACTGGTCGTATTGGCCATCGGCATCATCACGTCTTGCAAAAAAGACCCCATCCCGAACAACAATGAACAACCAACAGACACTATTCCCACCGTTACTGACAGAATCACATTTGGCGATACCACTGGAATGATTGTCACCACCTACAACACCATCATGGAATTCGATGAAGGACGGAATCCTATCATTCTCGACCTTAACGACGGTGGAATCGATGACATTAAGATTGAAACCTATTACGACGGTCCCTTGGCGATAGGAGAATTTCAAACCCTCACCTTGCACTGCCTTAATGACCATACCGAGCTGCTTGGTGATAGTATCGTAAAAGAGAGCTACTCACATCGTGAAACGACCTATGACACTATCGATGACTACATTGTCATTACCCACGCATATACATTTTCAACATGCGAGACAATAGAAGAAAACGACCCCGTTCACACCTCAAAAGTGTTCGAGGTCTTCGCCAATGATTATGATAACACTTTTGGTGCTGAAGATCATTTTCAAACCGGTAAAGCCGTTTTGTTTAGGGAAAATGTCAAGTATAGTTTGGCAAACCCTGGAGATGAAATAGTTGATGTCGACTATTATAACAACATCTACGACTGCTGGAACTTCCCGACCGATGAAGAGAAATACATTGGTTTCAGAATCACCAAAAACGGCAATTCACGTTACGGTTGGCTAAAAATCAAATTGCATCCGACTTGGGGCGGTAAAGTGGTCGACACAGAGCTTATCGAAACCGCCATTCAGAAATAGAAAACCGCACTTGCTTACCTCACATTTGCCTTCAAACGGTCGGCAATCTTCTTCTTCAGTTCATAGTACATCTGTTCCGTATCGCTGCGCTTATTGGGCTTGTAGAGATTGGGATACTTGCAGTCTTCAAGCTTATACTCTAGCTTGTTGAAGGGTCCTGAAATCTTCAGCCCAAGGCGCACGGGCAAAGGCGACTGGGTCACCGAGAGATGATATTCGCCATTCTTGTCCAAGGTCATACGGCCGTCTACCGTCACCTTGTATTTCCCAATCGCGATTTGCGAAGGCCACAAGTCGATTTCGTTCTTGAAAGCGGTGAGCTGCACATCAAGGCTGTCGACACGGTATTCTCCGTTGGTGCTGACATCCAGCATGTCGGTAATCTTCGTGAAGGTGAATTTGTCTTTCACAGTCAGGTTTTTACCTTCAATGTCGGCAGCAGCGCGCAAGGTGGAAATCTTGGGTTCGTAGTTCGACTTCAGGTTGGTCTCCGCACCGATGTGGAACTCGGCCTGCCCGTCGAAGGTCTTCAACATGGGCACCAGTGTGTCAATATATGGCACCATCTGCAACAAGTCGTTGATCTGCACCTTCAGCAGGTGGAAATCCATAGCCAAGAAGAGGTTGTTCATGCGCGGCGACTGATACAGAGCCGTCAGTTGCATCTCGGCAGCCTTGTTGGTGAAACCGATTTCCTGCAAGATGAGCGTACCGTCTTTCACGGTCATGGTGCCGTTGAGGTTGTTCAGGTCGAAGTTGTCGTACAAGGCCTTCTTCGTATTGAGTACGAAGTTGAAATCGATACCTTCAGGCACCATGAAGGGGTTGTCTTCCTTGTTTTCAGGTTCGTTCGCCAAGGTCCCTGAGCCTTCGGTTCCTGAGCTTGTCGAAGGAGTCGAAGGGCCATCCGTTTCAGACCTACCTAACCCGCTGGTCAAATCCAAGATCTCATTGATGTCCATCATATTCGATGTGACTTGCATCTCGCCCTTCATCAGGTTCTTGCGGTCTTCGATCCACTCCTTGATGCCGATGACACTCCCTTGCAGACTGATGTCAGACTTGCCGATGCGGAAGGTGCTTTTCTTGAAGTCCAACTCACTGGAATTGAAGAGGAAATCAATATTACTGATACGGATGTCCTCGCTGATACCGTCTACCTGCAACTCAGCATTGCCCAAAATGAAATCAGCGGTGGGATTCCACTGGTTGAGGAAGTCCGTCTTGGCTTTGTTTTGTTTCACCGAAGCGTCGACTTTCAGCGAATTGGAGTTCAACGCATAGGCTTTGCCCAAATTGGCCACCACCTGCTTGCCGTCTAAGGTAACACGGGCATTCATGCCACTGGCTTTCTTCTCGGGCGTAGTCACGAAAGTGAGTGCAGGCGCATCGATATGGGCGGTAATGCTGTCGTAGTCCACATCCAAATGGCTAAACTTAAGGTCGGCATTCAGCAGCATCTTCTCCAACCCGCCTTTGAAGTTGTCGGCCGACAGCTTGATGTCGGGATTCTTCAAATCAGCCTTGATGCTTTTTCCTACTTGAGCATCCAATTGGCTGGTATTGAGAGCGATGTAGGCACCCTTCTGTCCTTTTTGTTTGGCTGAGGCCGGCAAGGTCAAACCCACATTGAGCATAGGAGCCTTTGCATGAATGGTGTCCATGTCCAAGGCGAAGTCCTTGACTTTCAGGTTGGCCTTGGCCGAAAGGCGGTTCAGGTTGTAATCATCGAGCGACTTCATCAACTGCTCAACTGTGAAGTTGGTGGTCAAGTCGAGGTTGGTGCGACCGTTCAACTTCATTGTCTTGGGCAGGAAGCTCTTAATATCCGTCATCGGCACATCGCCTTTCACCTTGAGTTTCAAGCCGATGTCACCCAATAAATCATCGACCAAGCCACTAGCCGTAAAGCTGCTTCGGTTGAATTTGGCCTTCACACTGTTGACCGTCAAGCTATTGGCATCAGTGTTGAGGTCCAAGTCCAAATCGCCATCCAAGTTGACCTCAGTGATGGGATACGGCAACTGCCTCATGCTGACTTTCACATTGTCGGTCAACACCTTAGCCTTAATCAAAGGCATGAGACTATCATTATAAGTGCCTTTCACCTCTACATCAGTGAGAGTCGCCTTGCCCGAATACTCGATGCGACTTAGCTTTTTCTGCACCTTTTCAGGAAGATAAGTCAACACATCTTCTACAACCAAAGTATTGGTATTCAGCACTAAATCAAGGTTGATGTCGTTGTTATCGGCCATTTCCACCTCGCCGTCCACATCAAATTGGTAGCGATTAATTCCAATTGTAGCCTTGTCAAGATGCCCCTTCATGTCTTTCAAGTTGAACTGCAAAGGCAGGTTCAAGCTCAACGAATCGCTCTCAAGATAAGGTTCCTTTAGGTTCAAGTTGATGTCGGGAGTAGTCAGTTTCAATGTGCCATTGATTTGATCCAATTGCGCAATTTTGCCATTAAAATCGAGGTTTAAAGCCTTCAATGCCAACTGTATAGCCTTCATCTTCAGCGTTAAGTCATTGGCATTCAGGGTCAAATCAGCATCGATGTCCTTGTCCTGCATCTTGCCTTTCAAATCTAGGTTGAGCCCTTGGACTTGGGTTGTCATTCCATTGCGGTCGTCGGTATATAACAAGGTAGTGTTTTTCAGCTTGACTTCCTCAATATCAACCAAATAATCAAAAGTGCTCGTAGTGTCATTATCCTCACTGGGTTTGAAGACATTGAAATTGTTATTGCCAATCGTATCCGTATACAGGTTGACAAAAGCATCTTCAAGAATGCACTTTCTGATTACTATCTCATTCTCTTTCAACAGTTTCTTGAGGTCAAGCACCACCGCCAAGTCATCGATATTGGCTAAAGTATCGGATGGCGAACCCGCAGTTGGGTTAATTAAGGCAACATGCTCAATATCGATGCCCACATTGGGGAAAGTTTTGAACCAGGTGAGGTCGGCCTTGCCCAACTCCATCTCGCAGGTGATGAACTCAGGCGCGTACTTCTTGACCATCTTGGTCAGCCGTCCCGAAGAGGAAATCATGGCCACGGCAATGCCAACCACAATAATCACTACCCCCACAAGGGAGGCCAAGGTAATGCCGGTTATCCTTAAAGCCTTTTTCATACATTATTGTTTTGTCGGCCCTTCGATGCTTCGACTTTGCTCAGCAACCTCGAGCTCAGGGACCTTAGCTTTTATTCAACCTTTGAGAAATGATGTGATGTTCCATAATCATCCTTATAGACCAACTCGCTGGACGTGAGTGAAGTGACGGTATAAATCTTGGGAACCATCACAAACGTGCCCACGTGCTCGTGCTTCAGGGTGGAGCCTGTCAAAGTCCAGTTGAAAAGTTGTGCCTCATCCTCACTGACATCATCGCCCTCATCCCATGTGGTACCGTTAACTTGTACGGTGTCGCCATTGGCCAAAACACGTTCTATATTGGAACTATAATAATGCTCGAAAACCGTGCCTTCCTGCCACTTTCCATACAACATTGAAGTGTCATAATCATTTTCAGTGGTAATATCGCCACATGCGCTGAAGCTCAAAGCGACAATAAGGCATAGAAAGAAATGAAGTAGCTTCTTCATCGGTTCGTTATTTAAGTTGTTGTATCTTATCTAGTTAATACTTTATTCACTTCGTTGTCTGACAGGGCTTTTTGCAGGATCTGCTCATGGTCGAAGGCCAGACCCGGCAACTTGTCCAAGGCAAACCATCGTGCTTCAGCCGCATCATCGCTTCCCACAGCTTGTCGTTCCGAGTTGTCAACGCCCCAATAGGCTACACTGATGGTACGATGACGCGGGTCGCGGTTAGGTGCGCCAAAAGCATAGAGCTGGTGCAATTCGATGCCCGTCAGTCCTGTCTCTTCCTGCAATTCTCGTGCCGCACAGGTGTCCAAATCCTCCTCCATCTCCAAAAAACCGCCTGGCAAAGCCCAACAACCCTTGAATGGTTCGTTTCCCCGCTCAATCAAAAGCAGGTGCCAATTACCATCTATCTTTCTGAATATCAAATTATCAGTCGTAACACATGGACGCGGATATTTGTATGTAAAACTCATAGTGCCTTATTTTCCGCAAAAATAAGATTAATTTTCTATTTTTGCGTCACTTTTAGGTTCCTGAGCCTGTCGAAGGGCCGATTTATTATGCAAAACCTCAATCTCGCTTATATCCAAGCCGACCTCAAATGGGAAGACAAGTCGGCCAATCTACAACATTTCAGCGATTTGCTGAAACAGGTACAACCTGACACCGACCTGATTCTCATGCCCGAAACCTTCACCACGGCTTTTCCGGTCGACCCAAAACAATTTGCCGAAACCGTCGATGGCCCGACCATGCGATGGCTGCGCGAACAAGCCAAGGCAAATGATGCAGTCATTGCCACTACCTTCCCTCTCGAAATCGAGGGGCATTACTACAACAGCCTTGTCTGGATGCGTCCCGATGGCAGCTTTGAGCTCTATTTCAAGCGCCACACCTTCACCATGGGTGGTGAGGATAAGTTGGTGGAACGCGGTGACAAACAGCTGATTGTAGAATTAAAAGGCTGGCGTATCAAGCCGATGGTGTGCTATGACATCCGATTCCCCATTTGGGCGCGCAACCGCTACGAGTATGGACAATACGAATACGACTTGGCCTTCTATCTCGCCAATTTCCCCGACTCAAGGATGGTGGTTTGGAACACGCTTTTAGTCGCCCGTGCCATCGAGAACCAAGCTTATTGGATAGGCGTGAACCGTGTCGGCGAAGATCCCAATGGCCTGCATTACAGCGGTGAGTCGCAGGTGATCAATTCCCGAGGAGAGGTCATCTCTAAAGCGGAGCCATACCAAGAAGCCGTGCTGCATTGCACCTTGGATTACGAAAAGCTGGAACGCTTCAGGCAGAAATTCCCTTTGGGACCAGATTGGGATAGGTTTGAAATCAAAATGTAGTATTGACATGCAGCAAACTGGCGAAATCATATTATACCAACCCGATGAAAACGTACAGCTTGAAGTACGCTTGGAGGAAGAGACGGTTTGGCTTACGCAACAACAAATGACTCTGCTTTTTGAAACCACCAAGCAGAACGTCAGTCTTCACATTAACAATATTTTCAAAGAAGAAGAGTTGTCGCCAATTTCAACTGTCAAGGAATACTTGACGGTTCATCAAGAAGGCAACAGAACAATAAAACGTAACCAAAAGTACTACAACCTTGATGTCATCATCTCAGTAGGCTATCGTGTAAAAAGCCGCAGAGGTACACAATTCAGAATTTGGGCAAATAAAGTCTTAAAAGACTATTTATTAAAAGGTTATGCTATAAACCAACGGCTATTAAAGATTGAAAACCAATTAGAGAACCAGCAAGCCTTATTGGCTGAACATTCCGAAAAAATAGACTTTTTTGTTCGTACATCACTTCCACCTGTCGAGGGAATTTTCTTCGAAGGTCAAGTGTTTGATGCCCATGCGTTTGTCAGCAACTTGATTCGTAGTGCAAAAAAAAATATTGTACTCATTGATAACTACTTGGATGATACTGTATTGAAACTTCTTGATAAACGCGCCCCAAATGTCAAAGCAACAACTTATACCCGTCAGATAAGTCCAGCTTTGCAAACCGACATCAACCTGCATAATGCACAATATGAACCCATTGATGTTCAGGTCTTTGCCGATTCACACGACCGTTTCCTTATGATTGACGATACCGTTTATCACATCGGTGCATCATTGAAGGATTTAGGAAAGAAATGGTTCGCTTTCAGCAAGATGGAAATTAGTTCTACGACATTGTTATCAAAAATGTAATCATTGGGAGACGCAATCGTTACGTCACTACAAATCAAATAATATGCTCTCCGTTTTCTCCGATGAATATTATATGAAACAAGCCTATCAAGAGGCTCAGCAAGCCCTTGAGGCCGATGAAATCCCCATTGGTGCTGTGGTGGTGTGCAACAACAAGATCATCGCCCGTGCCCATAACCAGACCGAGACCCTCAACGATGTGACCGCCCATGCCGAAATGCTTGCCATCACTGCCGCTGCCAACGCCCTGGGTGCCAAATATTTGGATGAATGCACGCTCTATGTCACTTTGGAACCCTGCCCCATGTGTGCCGGAGCACTTTGTCACGCACATATCGGCAAGGTCATCTGGGCAGCCGATGACCCAAAAAACGGCTTTTCGCGTTTTGGCAATATGCTACACCCCAAGACAAAGACTGAAACAGGCATAATGCGGGAGGAATGTCTCTCGCTGCTGACGGAATTCTTTAAGAAGAGAAGATAATAAAGAGATTCCCAAGGGAATCTCAAAAATCAATCTTCCGAGATTTCACTCATCATGGCGCGATAGGCCGAAAACACATTGGCCCGCGAAAGGTAACCCAAGTACTTGCCTTCCTGGATGACAGGAATGTTGTATTTGCCCGACTTCTGGAACTTGTGCACAATTTCTTCCATCGGCTCTTCAGGATGGATGACATAATCAGGCAGTACAGCATAATTTTGGATTGATTGGTCGTAATGGCTTGAATCGAAGAGGATACTGCGAACATCATCGAACAACACATGACCGCAGAAGAAGCCTTCCTTATCGACCACCGGGAAGATGTTGCGCTTCGATGACGACACCAAAGGCAACAGGTCGCCAAAAGTGCAATTCGGGTCAATCGGACTGAAATTGGTCTCAATCAATTGATTGATAGCCAACATATTAAGAATACTCTTATCCTTATTGTGCGTCACCTCCACACCTTTCTCTGCCACGGCATTGGTATAAATGGAATGGCTGAAAAACAGCCTGTTGATGGCATAGGCCAATGCCGACACAATCATCAAGGGCACAATGAGCGCGTAGCCATTGGTGATTTCAGCAATGAGGAAGATGCCTGTCAAGGGCGCATGAAGCATGCCTGCCACCAAGCCACTCATACCCACAAGAGCAAACTTGGCAGGATCTAAGTTACCTATACCCAAATAGTTGACCAAGGTAGCAAAAAACAATCCCGTGAAGGCACCAATAAACAAGGCCGGAGCAAAGGTGCCACCCACGCCACCTGCACCGAAGGTGAAGGCCGTGGCGAAGGCTTTCAGCAGAATCATACCTGCGAACAGAATAATAACCACCAAATCATAATCCTTGAAGTATTCAAACCAATGATTGCCGAAAACAGGACTATAATCGCCTCGTAAAGCCGAGTTGATGGCGTCATAACCCTCGCCGTAAAGCGCTGGGAATAAGAAAATAAGGATGCCTAACAGGGTGCCACCAATAAGAAAACGCACCCAAGGCGACTGCACTTTCTTGAAACGCTTCTCCACACTGAAGGTCACCTTGAGGAAATAGGCCGAAACAAGGCCTGCAAAGAGGCCCAAACCAATGTAATACAAGGCATTGGACGGGATGAAGCCTTCGGCAATGACCGCAGGGTATTCCACCGTCTGACCGAGGAACCAATAGGCCGTCAGGATGGCGACAAAAGAAGAGCAGATGATGGGCACCAATGCATTGAGCGACAGGTCTATCATAAACACCTCAAGGGCAAAGACAATGCCCGTGATAGGAGCCTGGAAAATGGCTGCCAAAGCCGCCGCGCCACCCATGCCTATGAGTTGAATGGTATGCTTGTAATCGAGTTTCAGGATCTGTGCAATGTTGGAGCCAATGCTGCCGCCCGTCGACACACTGGGACCTTCCAATCCCACCGAGCCGCCAAAGCCGACCGTCAGGGCACTGGTGACAATGCTCGACCAAGTGCTGCTGCGGCTTACTTTACCTTTGTTCTTCCTAATGGCATACAAGATGCCCGGGATGCCATGACCGACTTCCTTCTTCAAGACAAACTTACAGAATAGTATGGTCAGCAAGATACCAATGGCGGGACAAACGAAATACAGCAAATGGGAGTAGGAAAACGACGCGTTGATAACCTGGTTATACACCAGATCGCGAATGCCGTGGGCCAACTTCTTGATAATGACAGCAGCCGCACCAGCGAAGAAACCTGCTGGAATACTGAGTATCAGCATAAAACGGCGGTCGGTCATGTGAGTAGCCCGCCATGCGTTGAAGCGGTCAATCCATCCGTTGATTTTATCTTTGGCTTTACCCACGGTTATTCTCGTTTTTCGGCCGCTAAAATAGGAAAAAGTATCAAGCGAACTGAAAAGAAAGATTTTTTTCAGTATTTTCGCAGTCTAATAGATACGGGTAACAAATACCCCTTTGACCGTCATTGCGGGCTTGACCCGCAAATCCTCGCGATTCGACGATGCGAAGCGAGTCAATCCCTTAAGCGATAGGGACTCCCTTCAGCGCAAGGAATGGCGGATGTGCCTCCGCCATGACGGCTATAGGTGGATGATGGTGTTACCCAGCCCGAAAAAATACCATAATGAAAATCGTCAGTTATAACGTGAACGGCATCCGCGCAGCCATCAACAAGGGCCTGCTGCAATGGATCAACGACTACCAACCCGATGTGCTCTGCTTCCAAGAGCTGAAAGCCACACCCGACCAGATTCCCTTGATGGACTTCGAGATGATGGGCTACCACCACTATTGGTTCCCTGCGCAAAAGAAAGGCTACAGCGGCGTGGGCCTCATCACAAAACAAGAGCCTGACAAAGTGGTTTATGGCATGAACGAGCCTTTATACGACAACGAAGGCCGCTTTCTTCGTGCCGACTTCGGCGACCTCTCGGTGGTGAGTGTCTATCATCCCTCGGGCACCACAGGCGATGAGCGCCAAGCCTTCAAGATGGTGTGGCTCGACTTTTTCCGCAACTATGTCAACGAACTGAGGAAAGAACGCCCGCAACTGGTGCTTTCGGGCGACTACAACATCTGCCATGAGGACATCGACATCAACAACCCAAGGAAACACGACACCTCATCGGGCTTCCTGCCCGAGGAACGCCAGTGGATGACCGATTTTCTCAACGATGGCTACATCGACAGCTTCCGACAGTTGGTGAAGGAACCCAACCAATACAGTTGGTGGAGTTTCCGCGCCGGTGCCCGCGCCAAGAACCTCGGCTGGCGCATCGACTACCACATGGTGACAGAGAACTTGAAAGACCGCATCGCCCAAGTAGGTATCCTGCCCGAGGTGATGCACTCCGACCATTGCCCTATCGTGTTGGAGTTGAAATAAAGTTTTCTTCTATTTCGGAAAAATTGTGTACCTTTGCAGCGGATTTAAATCCAATGGCCTTATAGTTCAAGGGATAGAACGGAAGTTTCCTAAACTTTAAATCTAGGTTCGAGTCCTAGTGGGGCTACAAAATTTCAGATAGCAAACAATTGGTTTTCAGTTGTTTGCTATTTCTTTATATTTCATTTTGATGCAATAATACGCACAAATCAGCGTTATCATCCCATAAATTTGTATTTTTACCGCCAAATTCATCACTATGAACAGATTCAGATTTACCCTCCTCATAGCCGCATGGCTCGTTTCCACCTTCGCTATCGCCCAAGACGGCGTTTCCATCGGCAACTGGCGCACACACCTGCCCTATCAGAAAGTGATTGGTGTTGAGCCCATTGGCAACAAAATCTATGCTGCCACGCAGTATGAGCTGTTTTATTACGACACCGAGGACAATTCCATCAACATCCTCAACAAAATCAATGGCTTATCGGACATCGGCATCAGCACCATTGCCTACAATGAAAGCCAATGCAAGCTCTTTGTGGCCTACACCAACGCCAACGTCGACCTCATCGACTACGACGGCAACATCCACAACATGAGCGACATCAAGGACAAGAACATTGTGGGCAACAAAAGCATCAACCATGTCTACTTCAATGGCGACTTGGCCTATGTGGCCTGCGGATTCGGCATTGTAGTCTTCGACCTGAAGAAAGAAGAGGTAAAAGACACTTATTATATTGGAAGCCAAGGTGATATGGTGAATGTCACAGACGTGGCTTTCTATAATGGCCGCATCTATGCCTGCACCGACAATGGCATTTACTACGCATCACAAGATGCCCAAAACTTAGCCAATTATGCCGCTTGGCATTTCGACACCAGCCCCATCCATCCGCATTTAGCCTACTCTGAAATGGAAGTGTTTGGTGGCAAACTGTTGCTCAACTACAATGGTGGCTTCAATACCGACACTCTCTTTGTGTTTGACGGTAGCCATTGGGAGTATTTCGACAAAGAAAATGTCAGCGAGAAAAAACAAATGCGCGCTTACAACGACCGGCTACTGCTGACCAACCGTTACAATGTCTCAGTACACGACATCAACCTCAACCAACAGCAATCTATATATTCACCTGGTGGTGGCATTGAACCTCTCGCTGTGGCTCTCGACGGCAACGGCAACTACTGGATTGGCGACACTAAACGAGGACTCATTAAGACCTCCGATGGCTGGAACAATATGGATGTGAAACCCAACGGCACTGCCTCAAAAAACGTCTTCGAGCTCAAGGCCTGTGATGACCAAGTCTGGATTGCCACTGGAGGACACGCATCCAATTGGAGCAAGCGCTATATGCGTGATGGCGTGGCCCGTTTTGACGGCTCATGGACCATCCTCAACAATACCACCTTGCCCGACTTCAACGAATACACCGACTTCATTTGCACCGCTACCAACCCCAACGACCCATCAGTCACCTACGTGGGTACCTGGGGCTATGGTATATTGAAATTCAAGGATGATGAATTGGTGGAGGTCTACAACGAAGAAAATAGCTCGCTGCACCACTGGGTTAGCGACCCGAACCTCATCAACATCAGCGGCTTGGCCTTCGACAGCAAAGGCAACCTATGGGTAGCCAACACAGGAGCACCCAATCTCCTCTCAGCGATGGAGCCCAATGGCACTTGGCACTCCTTCAATCTTGGCGGTAGCATTAGTGCCATCGACATCGGCACATTGCTCATCGACCATAACGACTACAAATGGATAATACGCCGTAATGGCGAAGTCATTGTCTTCAATGAGAATGGCACTCTCGATAATCCTACTGACGACCAAACGGTTAACCTCAACACAGCTACAGGCAACGGCAAACTCCTCGGTTCGGTTAGCTGCCTTACTGTAGACAACAAAGGCGCCGTTTGGGCTGGCACCGACAAAGGTCCTTGCCTGTTTTCCGATACAAAGAAGATTTTCAGCGGAGACAACTTCGACGCTACACAAGTACGGGTGCCTCGCAACGACGGTACCGACCAATATGACTTCTTGTTTGCCGAATCCAATGTGCTTTCAATGGCAGCCATGGAAGGTTCCGAACAGATTTGGTTTGGTCTTGAATCGGGCGTCTATCTCATGTCGTTTGACGGCAAACCAAAAGAAATCCATTACTTCAACACCAACAACAGCCCCTTGCTCGATAACGCCGTCACCACCATGGCCATTGACAAGAGCGGCGAGGTGTTTTTCGGCACAGCCAGCGGCGTCATCTCCTATCGTGGTGAATACGCCACCCCCGAACCCGAAATCAGTGAAGTGATTGCCTATCCCAACCCTGTAAGACCTGGTTATAACGGTTTTGTTGGCATCAAGGGATTGGTTTCCAATTCGTTGGTAAGAATCACTACTGTCGACGGCACCTTTGTCACTCAGTTGATTTCAGAAGGCGGTCAGGCCGTATGGGATTGCACCAACATCAATGGTGAGAAAGTCGAACCTGGCGTTTATTTCATCTTCGTCAGCACCAAACAAGGCACCGACAAGTTTGCCACCAAGATCCTGATCATGAACTGATGGACAACACAATCCAAGGCATTGTCCTGCAATCCATCCGCTATGGTGACACCAGTCTCATCGTGAAGGTGTACACCCGAAGCCTTGGTCTGCGCTCCTATATGGTGAAAGGTGCGTTCAATCGCAACTCGAAAAGCCGCGCGGCCTTGTTTCAAAACCTACACCTTATTAATTATGTGGAAGCCGGCAAACCCAACAAAGGCAGTTTGGGCTATCTGAAGGACGTGCAACTCACCACTATCTACCAAAGCATCCCTTTTGTGATGAACAAGAGTGCCATCTTGATGTATGTCAGCGAATTGCTTTCAAAGACCCTAACGGAACAAGAGCAAAACGAACCACTTTACGACTTCATCGCAAAGTCGCTTCTATGGCTCGACTTGGTGGAACAAGACTATGCCAATTTCCCTTTGTTCTTCACCTTGGAGCTGACCCGTCACCTCGGTTTTTATCCCAAAGCCAATCATGAAAACGGCTATTGCTTCGACATGATGGAGGGTTCATTTGTCCACGACTTGCCTGTGCATCCCTATTACTTCGAGGCAGAAAAAGCATGGTTATTGTCGCAATTGCTCAACGTAAGCATTGATGAAGCTTGTCGCTTGCCCTTACACGTGAGCCAACGCCGAGAGTTGCTTGACGGACTCATCATGTTCATGCGGCTTCATGCCCCAGTGATGAACGACTTCCATTCACACGAGGTACTGAAGACCGTCCTAGAATGAAAGCCCATCATTTCGAAATCGCCCACCTATAGATTCCATTCAGGAATGACATAGGTGGGCGATTTCAAGAAAATGTTGTAAAGTGGATCTATGGTCTTTACTACCACAAATTACTTCAAATCAACGGTGGTCTGGCCTATCAGCTTGCCACCTTGTTCATACACATCAACGAAATAGGTACCAGGCATCAGCTCGTAAGCATCAGGCTTCACATAGTAGGCACGCACAGCGGTCTCAGTGCCGTCGTAGTTGACTCTCACCTTCTCAGTGAACTGCAAGGTTTCGCCGTTCGACTTGAAGGAATACTCATCGCCAGTGCCCTTGCTGATGATAGCACGCTTGGGGTCGGCGATGCGTACATAGAACAACTTCGTACCTGGCTCAATGAGCTCGTTGGCCGCCACATTGAAGTCGATTCTGATGCGTTCGGTACGGCTGGCCCGATCAGTGTCCGATTCCTTGCCACTGCCCTTGAAGCGCACGGCTTTGGCTTTGTAGTTGGAGATCCTCATCGTAGCAGCTTGGTTCACCTTGTTGGTCAGCTCCTCCTTCTGACGAGTAAGAGTAGTGTTTTGACGGCGTTCGGCTTGGAATTCCTCACGGATACGCTCGTTCTCGGCCACCAGCTCACGATTGACAGTATAGAGGGAGTCCATCTGACGCACATAACGCTGCGAAATGTCTTGCAAGTTAGCCAATTTCTTCTTGATGCGGTTGTAATCCCATTGTGAATCAAGGAGTTTCTTGATTTCAACGGCATCGGCTTGAATGATACTGTCTTTCTCGGCTAGTTCAAGACTCAACTCGCCGTAGCTTTCTTTCAATTCGTTATGCACTCTCATCAGGCTATCCACTTCGGCCTGGAAGTCGAGGCGTTGCATTTCCTTTTCGGCTTCAAGGGCTTCCTTTTCACTCTTCAATGACGACCTGCTCACCAGAGCGATAATCAAGCCGATAACCAACAAACCCAGCAAGGCATAGAGCCAATAGGGTTGTTTCGATTTTTTCTTATTTTCTGAATCCATGACTTATTTGTTTTGTTTCAATTCATGTTTTTATGCTGCAAAAATAACAATATTCCTCAAACGAGCATTGTTTATTTCACCTCTTCACATGGCTCCACTTTTGCCCTTGGGATATGGACTGGAATGCACTGTCCCACCACATCAATATAGACAATGAGATGGCGTTTGTTGTAAATGGTCTCAAGCCGGCCTATAAGGCCCTTCATGGGACCATTGATAATCCTCACCTTCTGACCCACTTTCAGCTCCTCATTGTTCATCATCTTATACTCTTCGCCTTTATCGAAATCGCTCACAAACTTCTTGATGGCAAGAATCTGATTCTCAGGAACAACAACTGCCTGCCGCTCAAAGGTTACAAACTTAATCACGCCATACACATTCAAGATAGGTATGTATTCCCTTTCGTTGGAATACACGAACACATACGACTTGAACAACGGCTCTTCCACTTTCTTTTTGCGGTCGCTCCATTGCCTAACCTGCGTAATCAGAGGCAAATAAGCCTTATAACCTCCTTCTTCAAGTTGCGACAGCACTTTCTTCTCCATCCGCGACCTGACATAAAGGGCATGCCAGTACCTCTCGACACGGTTGTCCATCATGTGACTCTTTTACACCTTATCCTCTTTCTTTTCCTTATGACGACGACTCTTTTTCTTGTCACCTTCTTCGCTCTCGCCGTAATAGTCACTAGTATCTCCTCCATAACCATAGCCATAACCATAGCCATAACCGTAACCATACCCATATTTCTTGCCACCATAGCCATAACCCTTCTCAGCCTTGACACCATTAATGACAATGGAGAAATGCATTCCACGGTCTTCAAGGTCTTTGATAAGACCACCAAATGCGTTCTTGTTGGTCACGCCCTGACGGACAATAAAGAGGTTGGCATCGGAATGGCGCATGAGCAGCAAGGAATCGGTGACAAGGGCGATAGGCGGTGTGTCGATAATGATGTAATCATAACGTTTCCTCAGTTCGGCAAACAATTCATCGCACTTTGCAGAAGCAATCAGCTCAGCTGGGTTAGGCGGTATGGGGCCGCTCGGAATGATATCGAGGTTCGGGATTTTCCCAGAACGCTGAATGATGTTATCCAAACTCTCCTTATTGCCTAAGAAACTGCTCAGACCCACGTTATTGGATAAACCAAACTCTGGGAAAAGCCTGGGTTTTCTCAGGTCGAAACCTAACAATACGGTTTTTTTGCCATAAAGCGCATAAACGGAAGCAATATTGATGCTGTTGAACGTCTTTCCAATGCTCTGCGTGTCGCCTGTAATCAAAACAGTGCAAGGCAGTTTGCTCTGCGTGATGAATTCGACATTGGTACGAATAGAACGGAAGGATTCTGCAATAGGCGACTTGGGGTTGTTGACCACCAAAAGCGGGTCTTTGGCATTGCTTTGGGCCACCATTCCAATAACAGGGAAGCTGGTCAGTTTTTCCACATCCTTGCGGTCGGAGATGGTCACATTGAAGAAATTCTTCAAGATGAGGTACAAGGCAGGAATCAACAGCCCAATGATGATGGCTACTAGATAGTTCATCATCACACGAGGTGCGATAATACGAGTTCTTTCCAACCGAGCTTCATCAAGAATCTCGTTGTCGGGGGTATTGGATGCTTTCAGGATTTGGGCTTCGGCGCGACGACGCATCAGATACTTATAGGTTTCATCCGTGAAGTCACGATTGCGCTGAATGTTGATGAGTTGTTGTTGCTTACCAGGAAGCTGGCGCGATTTCACTTCCAAAGAACCAATGCGGCGTTCTACCTCGTTGAGACTCATTTGGGCATTGTTCACAAGGTTATTGACATTCTCAAGCAATGCCTTCTTTGTGGTGACAATCTGCTCGTTGAGCTTTACAATCTGGGGGTGCTGCTCGGTTTGGGTTAGCAACTGGGTAGCCTTTGATTGCGACAGCGTTACAAGGTCACGAGCCAACTGATTGAGCAAGGGATCGTTGATACCCATCGTGCTGGGAGCAGCAAGATTCTCCGGATCATCAATTTGCACCCGGATGTAATCTTGCAAACGCTGGTAAATCTTCAAATTAACAGTTTTCTCAGCTCTCTCCTTTTCCAAAGCTTGAAGGTTGGTGTAGACCTGATTGGTCTGTAGGTCAAAATTCACAAGGTCATTCTGTTGGCGAAAGTCTTTCAAATCCGTCTCAGCCTGGCTCAACGACTCCTGAATGTCACTCAGTTCGTTGTCGATGAAAGCAATTGTGTTTTCCGAGACTATATTTTTCTTCTCCAACCCACGATTGACATATTCGTTCATCAGCAAATTGACAAAATCCACGATTTTCTGCTTGTTGGTACCCTGCATACTCACAGATGCCACAGAAGCTTGTTTGGTGAGAGGACCTACAGAAAAACTGCTCATTTGTGATACCAATGAAGGATAACTGTTGAGCCAAAAATACATCTTGTGGTCGCCACTCGCATCTTGTTTAAACTCTTCCGTCTTGGTAATGCGGATACGATTGTAGCCATTGTCAATCCATGCCCCGAATTTGTAATCTCCACTAATGTCAATCTTGGCAAACGGATCGTATTCTGATTCTTGGCAAAGAATGTAATCATATTTTCTAAGACCTTCGCCTAAGGCATGAAGACTGATGTTATTATCATCCAAGAAAGCTATCTCGTATCTCAATCCCACAGCTTGTGGAACGCTACTTTCAAATTCGACATGGAATGGCGAGTTCTTGTACATCTCATGACCAGTGATGCGACCTTTATCCATATAGGTTACTTCTATGCCCATTTTCTTCACTACACGTTCGGTAAGTGAATACGATCTCAACACGGCAATCTCATTATCCAAATTTTGTCCACCCCCAAAATTTCTAGTGGTCATAATAGATGTTGGGTCAATATCACTATTCCGCTCTTTGATAAGCACCGTACCTGAAGTCTGATAGACTTTTGGCGTATAGCGATTGTATACGAAACAAATGGCCAAAGCCACAACAACGAAGATGAGGAACAAATACCAATGATTCAATGCAACAAAAAACAGTTGTTTTATGTCGATACTTTGGTCATCTTTATTCGGTTGAGAATTGAATGCTTGTTTCTTATTTGCCATGGTTCTTTCAATAGATTAGATTAATTGTTATTTCTAAAAATACTATATAGGGTTACGCCCAACGTGACAATAGAAAAGACTGTGGAATACGGGAAGGTGGTGAAGCCCCATTGCTTGATCTTCAAAGGTTCTACATAAACGATGTCATTAGGTTTCAAATAGTAATATGGTGAAGAAAGAATATCAGCCTGACCCATATCGACAGTAACAATCTCAGAACCATTATCAGTTTGACGGATAATCTTCACCTCGCTCTTTTTGGCAAAATTGGTCATATTACCTGCCAAGGACATGGCTTCAAAAAGGTTGATCTGCGACTGGTAGACCTTATACATACCTGGTCTGCCCACTTCGCCTAACAAAGTCACATTGAAACTGGCCAATTTGACTATTAGCATACTTCCATTGATATAAGTATTGATAGATGTTTGTAACTTGTTTTTGGCTTCGTCAACCGTTAGGTTCTTCACCTCAACCTTCCCCACCAAAGGCATTTCTATACAACCCTCCTTATCAATAGTAGTGGTTTGAAGGTAGATATTGGCGTCAGAAGACAGGTAACCTCTAATATCACCATTGATTGAGGCTGCACCGCGTTCATCAATGGTATTAACGACATGAATGTACAAATTGTCTCCTGGCTGTAGTTTGTAGTCAATGGTGCGGTCGTTGACGTATTCTTTGGAAATGTTTTCTGCAGCCATTTCAGCATTCTTCAAATAAAGCATCTTTTTCTGGGGTACGCACGAAGCAAAGACCACGGTAAAAAGCACCGCAATCACTCCAATTTTCAATAATCTGCTCATGTATTTCATAATGATTTGTATTTTCAATTGTTTATAAGGGTCAATTCCTTCACTCCCACTACGGGTGTGATAGGCATCTTTTGTTCAAGCCTAAAACGATATTTGCCTGGGTCGGTAATCGTCAACTGCTTATTGATGGGCAACGTGAAGGTATAGCATCCGTCCACTTTTTCGACGTTCCAGTGGCCTTCCTCATCCTTCAGGTTAAACTTGTATCCCTTAGCACGATAAGGGTCTTCATGTTCATCAAAAACAGTGAAAACCAACGAAATGTCGTTGTAGGGATAATCATCGGTGAAACTGATGCGTAAACTGAGGTCGTAGGTCGTTACTTTGGTAATGTCAATGTCTTTAGTCACATAATCAAATCGTTCCCACACGGTTCCATAGAAACTGCGTTGCAACAACTCCTTGTTGTCCATCTGTTGCCCACATCCGAAAAGGCAAAGGAAAAAAGACACAACTAAAACTCGATACACTTTCATTTTTTTTATGCATAAAAACGTGCAAATATACGGAAAAATTATCATTGGCTTTGCTTTTATCCTCTGATTTTGATTGAAAAAAATTTTTTTTGAAAAAACAGTCAAGACCCCTTTCCACTTATAAGAAAATCATATACTTTTGTAATTCACAAAATTCATCATGAGAACGGGCAATAACAATTTGACAAACAGGAAGTTGTTGGTAATGGGTGTCTTCATTGCCATAGGTGTGGTTTATCTTATTAGGCTGTTTTCGCTCCAAGTGCTCGACAAACATTACAAACAGTTGGCCGACAACAATGCCTTGCGTTTCGTTACCCAATATCCTGCCCGTGGCAAGGTGTACGACCGCAACGGAAAACTTTTGGTGTTCAACGAGGCTGTCTACGACTTGATGGTCACCCCAAGACAAGTCGCGGAGGCTATAAAAACAGACACCCTGAACCCCTTTGACACGGTGACGTTCTGCCATCTGTTGGAAATCGACAAGGCCTCGTTCATCGAGCGAATGAACAAGGCCAAGCATGAGTCATATTTCAAGCCTTCTCCTTTCATGACCCAAGTCTCGAAAGAAAACTATGCCCATATCGCTGAGTTGCTCTACCGCTTCCCTGGTTTCTTCTTTCAAACGCGTACCGTTCGTCACTATCCCAATGCCATCGCTGCCCACACTTTGGGTGACATCGGCGAAATCAGCAAAAACGAATTGGATAAAGATGAGGAAAACTACTACCGTCAAGGCGACTATATCGGCAAATCGGGCATCGAGAAGTCGTATGAGAAAGAGCTGCGCGGTGTGAAGGGCCTGAAAGTGATGATGGTGGACGTGCACAACCGTGAGATGGGCAGCTTTATGGATGGCGAGCTCGACAAGGAACCCGTGGCCGGAAAGGACATCTACCTCGGCTTGGACGCTGATTTGCAAGCCTATGGTGAACAACTCATGGTCGGCAAGATTGGCTCCATCGTGGCTGTCGAGCCTTCCACAGGACAGATTTTGGCTTTTGTCACTAGCCCTACTTACGACCCCAACCTCCTCGTAGGCCGTGAACGCGGCACCCACTACAACGAGCTGAAAAACGACCCGATGAAGCCTCTCATCAACCGCGCTATCAGCGGCACCTATCCTCCCGGCTCTACCTTCAAAACTGTCGTGGGACTTATCGCCATGCAAAGCGGCAGTATCACACCCGCCACCTGTTTCCACTGTAGCGGCCCAGGCTCCATGCCCATCAAATGCACCCACAGCCATGGTTCGAGCCCCGACTTCGCCAACGCCATCATGAACTCGTGCAACCCTTATTTCTACGAGTCGTTCAAAACCACCATCAACAACCCGAAGTTCGGCAACATCAAGAATGGCTACCAGTACTGGAAAGACATGACTTACAAGATGGGGCTCGGACGCAAGTTCGACACCGACATCCCTTATGAACGCTCAGGCAACATCCCCTCGCGCGAATATTACGACAAAATGTACGGAGGACAATGGAACTCGGTGACTATCCGCTCGTTAGGCATCGGACAAGGCGAAGTCCTGGTGACACCCTTGCAACTTTGCAACATCGCCGCCTTGATAGCCAATGAAGGCTATTATTACCCGCCTCATCTGATTAAGTGTTTCGGCGACACCACGGCCATCCCCGAGGTGATGACCACCAAAGTAGACCCTGGCATCGACCGGAAATACGTCCGCACGATGAAGCAAGGCCTGCGTACCGTGTTCAGCGGTCCCGCTGGCACTGCGCGTCGCTACGAGTTGAAGGACATCCCACAATGCGGCAAGACGGGCACCGCCCAGAACCCGCACGGCAACTACCACTCCAATTTCATTGCCTTTGCCCCTGTCGACAACCCAAAAATCGCTCTTGCCGTCATCATCGAGAACGGCGGTTACGGTGCTACCTGGGCAGCTCCCATCGCCAGCCTGATGATAGAGAAATACATACGCGGCTATACGGTGCGCGAAGATTTGGAAAAACGCATTATGGAAGGCAGAATCTCATATAAGAACGAACGATGAACGAAAGAAACAGCATCATAGGAAAAATCGACTGGGTGACTGTGCTGATTTATTTAGCCTTGGTCTTGATAGGTTGGTTCAGCATCTTCTCAGCCAAATACAACGAATTGCACCCCAGCATATTCGACTTCTCGATGGAGTATGGCAAGCAGATGATCTGGATTGGCATGGCGCTCCTTCTGGGTTTCATTATTCTACTCATCGATGCCAAGTTCTTCAACGCTTTTTCGCTCTGGATTTACTTCTTCTTCCTCGCCAGTTTGTTTGTCGTGCTGGTCTACGGCAAAGCCACCAATGGTGCCACTTCGTGGATTGAGTTTGGCCCTGTCAAGTTCCAGCCTTCCGAATTCGCCAAAATGGCCACGGCTTTGGCATTGGCAGGTTATCTCAGTCGATTGGACGTTGACCTGCAAAAGCGTAAGAACCAAATCATTGCCGCTCTTCTTGTCCTCGCCCCTATGGCACTCGTATTGCTCCAAAACGACACAGGTTCGGCCATCGTGTTCGTTTCTTTCATCTTCGTACTTTACCGCGAGGGCTTCCCTGGCACAGGATTGGTGATGGTAGGCGGAGTGGTGGCCATACTCCTATTTGTCCTCACCTTAGTATGGAGCCAAAAAGTAATGTACATCATCCTTGGTATCCTATTTGCCCTCACCTTGACTTACTACTTGGTTACCAAGAAGAAAGGCCTGTTCAAGATGTTGGGCATATTCGCTTTTATGTTTGTGTTCGTATTTTCGGTCGACTATGCCTTCAACAAAGTATTACAGGAACACCAACGGAACCGCGTTCTGGTACTTTTGGGTCAGCTCGATGACCCGCAAGGCGTGGGCTACAACGTGCACCAATCGAAGATTGCCATCGGTTCGGGCGGCTTCACGGGCAAAGGCTTCCTGCAAGGCACCCAAACCAAATACGACTTCGTTCCCGAACAGCACACCGACTTCATCTTTTGCACTGTAGGCGAGGAAGGCGGTTTCTTGGGTACAGCCGTTGTGGTATTACTCTATATAACACTATTGGTACGAATTATCCTTCTTGCCGAGCGACAACGATCCACCTTCAGCCGCGTGTATGGCTATGCCATCGCCGGCATCCTCTTTGTCCATGTGGCCATCAACATTGGCATGACCATCGGTTTGGTGCCCGTCATTGGCATCCCCCTACCATTTCTGAGCTATGGTGGTTCCAGTATGCTGGCCTTCACCATAATGTTGGCCATTTTCGTGAAACAGGATGCTAATCGATTGAATATTTTATAAATCCCCGTAAATCGACGTAATCCCAAACCTCTTGACGTCAAATAACCCTTGGTCGCTGAGTTTCAGCTCTGGTATGACCAACAAAGCCATGAACGCCAAAGTCATAAAGGGAGCATAAAGGGTTGAACCCAAACGTTTGGCCAAGGCATCGGCATTCTGATAGGCGGCCGCTACCTCGTAGCCGTCCTCATTGCTCATCAAACCTGCCACGGGCAACGGCACTGCCACCATTTCCGTACTGCAATAAGCCGTCACACCACCCGTATGCTCAATGAGCAAATTGACCGCATGAAGAATGTCCTTATCGGTGACACCCACCGCCACAATGTTGTGACTGTCGTGGGCCACACTCGAAGCCAAGGCTCCACGCCGCAGCCCAAAGCCCCTAATGAAGGCGACCGCTGGTCGGGAAGGTTTGTATCGGTTAACGACAACTATCTTCAAGATGTCGCGCTCCACATCGCTGACAACACCTCCATCCACTACTTTCGGTTCAATAGTGAAACTTTTTGTAATCAACTGTCCGTCAACGCAATCTATCACCCTTATCATTTTGCCTTCATCCGGAACAAACAGATCTTCTGCCTTAATGAATTCGGCTTTGAAGATATTTGGAGTCTCCCTTTCCTTATAATCGATGTTCGACACTCCATTTTCCGCCACCAGCACACCTTTAATATATGTCTGTTTGGCGACAGGATGGTGGAGGTCGTCGACCACGATAAAGTCGGCATCATCGCCTATTTGAAGCATACCCACATTGAGGTTGTAGTGCTTCACAGCATTGAGCGAACCCGCCTTTAGCACATCCAATATATTGTAACCCAGCGCAATGGCTCTACGCACCAAATTGTCAATATGGCCTTCCACAAGTTCGTTGGGATGCTTGTCGTCGGAACAAAACATCAGTTTGTCGGGATAGGTGGCCATCAGCGGTATCAAAGCCTCAAAATTCTTGGCTGCACTGCCTTCGCGGATGAGAATCTTCATACCAAGGCTGATTTTCTCCAAGGCTCCCGCTAAACGGAAACATTCGTGGTCGGTGGTGATGCCTGCGCCGACATACTTTTGCAAATCGTTGCCAGTCACAGCGGGGGCGTGGCCGTCGATGGGTTTCTTGTTGCTTATGGCCGCAGCGATTTTCCGCATCAACTCAGGGTCTTCATGGATGACACCGGGGTAGTTCATTACCTCCGAGAGGTAATAGATGTCGGGCGAGGCCATCAACTCCTCTATGTCGTTGGCATCGAGTGTGAAACCTGCCGTCTCGAACGCAGTAGATGGCACACAACTCGGCGCACCAAAGAAGAACTTGAACGGTACCTTTTTACCGTTTTCAATCATATATCGGATGCCTTTCTTCCCCAGCACATTGGCGATTTCATGCGGGTCGCTGACGGTGGCCACCGTGCCGTGACAGGTAGCCAGCCGGGCAAACTCCGACGGTACCAGCATGGAGCTTTCGATATGCACATGCGCATCGACAAAACCCGGCATGATGTATTGTGTGTTGCCTACAGGCTGTTGCTCTATTTTGCTAATTTTGCCGTTCTCGACAACAACCACGCCCGAGAAAATCCTGGAATTGACGAGGTCGACAATCTGACCTCCGATAGTGAATGTTGAGTTTGCCGAAATACTATTGTTCATAAATGCTATTTTGGCGCAAAGGTACAAAAAAACCTCCTGGCAGAGGCCAAGAGGTTAATTTGTTCTTTTATGGTGATAAGTGTATCTTCTTTATAACTCCACACTAGCTCTTCGTGGTTCAAAGCAACAACAAGGTCTCAATGCCACAATTCTCACTCCACTGGCACGCTGCGGCCCCACTTTCGCGAAAGTAGCCAAGACACTATGCTTGCCACCTAAACCAAGTGGACCGATATTGGCTTCGTTTACTTTTTCGGTTATCTTCCTTTCAAAATCGGTTTGTTTACTAAAGTCACCATAGACCATAGCTTCCATCATCATACTAGTGGCTTCGAACTGCGAACGGCCTATGCCTACAGCCAACACGCAAGGACTGCATCCAAGTTTTGACACGCCTTCTTTTGCACGGTTGACAATTTCATCGATCACCACATCCACATTGTGCTTATGGAAGATGCGTTGGGTGATACCACGAATAGCAGGACCGCCACCCAGCATCAACACCGTCAAACGAATGACATCCTCGTCAATAGGCTTGATAAGGATGGGCGAAGGTTTCAAAGCACTTGGGTCAGGATTTAGACCTCCGCTTTGGTCAATGCGGGCATTGTCGTCACCCATGATGGCCATTGGTCGGCCAGGTAGTCGACGAAGTCCCGTCTCCACACCTTCCATGATTTCCTGCATCATCTCACCTGTGACGGAGCGATTCTTCCCTACTTCCAGAAACAGGTGCGGGATGCCTGTGTCGTCGCACAAGGGACTTCTTCTTTCTTCGGCAACAATGGCGTTGTCAAGCACTTGTTGCATCACCCAGCAGCTCTGGCTATTGGATTCATCAGCAATCGCTTTGCGATAGGCTTCCTTTTGGTCTTCGCGAAAAGTCGATCCTGCCCTAACAAGGCAATCGGCCACTTTTTCTTTTATATTAGTCATAGATTGATTCTCCTTTCGCTGCGGCAATAATGGCTTGATACTTGACCACTTTCAAACGGTTGAAAGCTTCCATACCCAATTCAGGGAAGGCGACTATTTCTTGCTCTACAGTCTGGCTACCCAACAAAGCAGTCACGGGTGGAATGATGGCAAAGACAGCATTATGCTCAGCCAATACCTTTACTGTTTCTTTGGAAATGGCACCCTTGCCAAGGTGCATCTTTACTCCATGACGCGACAATGGCTCAAACGTACATTCTATTTCCACTTTATTGCTTGAAGTAGGTCCCACGCCCGCAGGGCTGACAGCCGTGTGAAAAATGACCGAGCCATGCAAGTCTATGCCCAAATCTTTCAAAGTACCTTCCTCTGCTGCCTTCACAATCTTGGGCAGAACAGCATCACGGCCAGTATAGATATTACCTGTGATGGTCACCACATCGCCGACTTTTAATTGTCGGATTACCTCTTCACTAAAAGGTGTTGTTAGTTCTATCATATTGTTCTAATTCGCTTTGATTATGTTTTTATCCCAAAGAACCAGCTTGTTGACAACTCTGCCATAATCACACTCAAAATGCACCTTGACATACATTTTAGTTGTTTTTTTCTTCAACCTATTCGAAACCCGCGACGATACATTTACATATCCATTTGAGATGTCTTTGTCTGTCAAAACATACCATGCCCAAATGGGTCTTGATCCATAAATGGTGCAGAATTCCATATATACAGGGGTGGCATTATCGGAACGAAACATAACAATCCCCTCTTCTGCATTTGTATTCACTTGAGCATCTATCACCTTCCAATAGGCAAAATCACTTTTATGCCACCATTTGACCAACCTTGCTTGATAATCACCATAAGGCAAATCTCTCAATATGACATCCAAATCATCACCAATCTTAAGCCGTTTATAAAGTTTCGAATCTTTATAGATCTCTACTTTCTTATAACCCTCAGCAAGGTTCAAAACGACATTCTCGCCTGTGACATAACAAGACTTGTCACCTTTGTTGGGACAAATCGCTTCATTGTACTGAAATGGAGTGCTTTGTTCCCCGTCGACAGCTATAAATTCTGTCCAAGGTTTGTATTCATTCTTCTCAAGATCCTTATATCGATAAATCTTCCATTTTCCATCCAACAGCATCTTATTAAATGCCGACTCACCTTCTACCACCCGACGACGACAACCAGAGCGCCAAGCTTCACTGATTTCTATCCACACAATTTCTCCGTTGGACTTATTTCGCCTTATCCCAGTAATCAACGCCACATGCCCTTTTTGCCATAGCACATCGGCCAACTGTATCCCTCTAGCCGATTGGTCGTCAATAAGGGTCATGAAATCATGCTCTGCTATGTCATAAGTAGTTTGGTAAGCTTTAAATCCCAATGTATACGAAACAAAACTGCTACAGACTGTTCCGTAATAAGAACCTATGCGCTTTCCTTGATACGGATACTTGTTAAGATGCTCTGTATAGACAACACTTCTTGGATTGTGTAAAGCCGTCATAAAGGTATGAAAGCTCACATCCAATCCAACAAAAGTGCTGGTTTCCTGAGGAAATGAATATATTAAACCTTTATAATGTTTATTCGGCAAATAAGTTTTTTTGGAGTTCGCTTTGAGCGTATCGAGTGATACAAACTCCAAATCCGTCATCTGATGCGCCTTCTTCACCGCATTTTGCGCACCAGTACTTCCAACATCATCTACATAAATCGATGATGTATTTACTTTGATCTGGCCGCAACATATAGACAAAACGGCCCAAAATGCCAATAAAAGAAAGCCTCTTTTTCTCTTCACTTATTTCAAAAGCCGACGCATCAAGGCCTCTTTGTGTGCCTTATGGTCAATGCCAAGTTTGGGCATGTCGGGGCGGATACCTTGACGTACATGAACATCAACAAAAGTAGGCATGTCGTCACCTGGCAAAGTTCTCATTACCTGTTGCAATTCCTCTTTTGTCTCAACGGCATGGCCAATGTTGCGATAGCCACACGATTTTGCCACACCTGTCAAGTCAATCAATTGTCCGGCCGATTGTTGTCCTCCGACAGATTCGTTCACACCATTATTGAGTACAATATGGATAAGATTCGAAGCCTTGTAACGGCAGTTGGTAGCCAAAGCTCCCATGTGCATCACGGCTGCAGCATCACCATCAAAGACCACAATCCTCTTATCAGGACGAGCCAAGGCCAAACCAAGACCGACTGACGACACATGTCCCATCGAGCCTACGTTTTGCCACTCATGGCCCTCTTCAATTCCATGCAGTTTCAACTGTTCGTGCACCTCCCGCGTGGCACGACCCGTGGTTCCGAGATAAATTGCATCTTCGCCAAAAACATCAATAACGGCTGATATGGCTTCCTCACGATTCATCAAGGGACTTTCGGGATACTGTTGTTTCTTTTCTTTTTGCGTCAATATGGCCTTTTTGGCAATCAAGGCAACTGGTGAGGAAATCTCACGGGCCTTATCGGCTGCCCAACGGAACTTCTCAATCACCGTATTCTCATCATCGAGGATTTCGTAAGGGATATCCATATCCTTCATCAAGACGGGGGTCAACTCTCCTTGTTTCTTATGTTGGGCATGGTCGTTGATGGACGGGTCGCCGCGCCAACCGATGACCAGCAACATCGGGATGCCATACACGCAATCGTGCGTGAGCGAAAGCAAAGGATTGGTCGCATTGCCAATACCAGAATTCTGCATATAGACCAAAGGCAACTTGCCCGTGGCCATATAGTGACCAGCAGCAATGCCAATGGCATTGCCTTCGTTGGCAGCCATCACGTGTTGTTTGGCCGTCATGTTGTTGGTCATATATAGACAAAAGTCGTTCAACAGCGAATCGGGCACACCTGTGAAAAAGTCAACACCCATTTCGCTCAATGCATCAAATAATTCTTTTTGGTTTACCATTCTTTTACAAGTCTTTAATTAATTCCGAAACCTTGGCGTTCGGTTTACTAACCATTTTATAAATTGCCTCAAACGCGGCTCTGTCAACTTGCCCGTATGTCATCAAGTCTTCGTATCGTCCACGAAACTCTTCTTCACTCATTGGATTCTCCGGTTCCCCTTTGGGAAAATCAACACGCTCTGAATAAGTGTTGTCATGGGTCATCACCGTAAGCATCGCACTTTGCTTCTCTGGAAAAATGCGACTCATTTCTTCATCTGACACTACTTCAACTTTATTTGTCAATGCCTTGACTGTTGCATCCGTCAAACATGCATGCTCGAACTCTTTCAAACCCGCTTTTCCATAGATTAAAGCAACAGCCGTGCTATAGGGAGTACTCATCTTGGCCGAATAAGGGCTTGCAATATCCGTATGGTCATGACCAGAAACGGCAAGACTATAAGTCTCCACCTTGATTTTCTCTATTGCCTCTGGCTTCAAGCCAAATTGGTTCCGCAAATGAATTGCAGCTTCCACGGGAGGATGGGTGTAACGGCAGGAAGCGTAAGGCTTGGTATAGCTTTTCATGATGGCGTATGTGCCATTCAGCAAGGTCGACTTTATGGGTGTATGCTCATCACCCGTCATCATCTTCAGGAAACCACGATAGCCACCCATGGGATCAACATGGCCTTTGAAACCAGCCTTGGCTAACTGAAGACTGGTCAACGACAAAAGCGCCGTTTTAGCCACATTGTATGGCTTCAGTTCCGATCCGTCGTCAAGCACCTTCAGCATTCCTGATGCCGACACACATGCTGTGGCAAACGCTTGATAGCGTTCTTCTTCAGTAAAACCAAGCATGTAGGCCGCGGCCAAAGTCGCCCCTATCGTACCGCATGTTCCCGTGGCATGAAATCCAAGGGCCTTGTGTTGTGGCTGAATGGAAACTGCCAAGGTATAGGAAGCCTCATAGCCAACGATAGCCGCTTTCAGCATTTCTTCTATTCCTTTGTTGTAGCGTTGGGAAAGCGGCAACAGAAGCGAAAAAATAGGAGATCCTAAATGAATGATACCCGAATTGGTTCCATCGTCAAAGTCCAAAGCATGAGCGTTAAGGCCGTTAAGAAACACAACCTCTTTCAAAGCCAATTTTTTGCCAGTACCAATGGCCTTAAAGCCACCTGCTTCCGGACAAACAAAACTAAAATAATTATTCAGCTTGTCTTTTTGGAAAGCAGTACCCGCACAAGTCACCGCCAAATAGTCAAGCAACGAACGACGAGCTCTTGCCATCACAGCAGAAGGAATCTCCTGATGGGCTATCTTGTCGATTTCGTAAAAAAACGATTGCGAGACATTCATGGTCTTCAAAAGAATTTGAAGTAAGCCGGACTATCAGGCTTGGCTATCTCCCAAGCCTCATCCATAGCGGCAATAATGCTTTCAGGCAACGGACCTTTCTTGGCCGCAGCCAGATTCTGTTCCATCTGCTCTTGACGCGATGCACCTAACAAGATGCCGTCATCCAACTCCGATTTCATGCAAGAGTGGTTCACCATCCAACGATAAGCAGCCTCAACCATCACTATGCCTTCCTTTTCGCAGGCCAAACGAATTTCCTCAATGGCATCGAAATAGGAGTTTTTCCAATAGCGGTCACGATAGCTCTTCAGCCGCGCAAAACGGCCTGGTTCGGGCGCATCCTCAAAATGATGATGCTTGCCGGTAAGCAATCCTCCTGCTAAAGGATTGAACGCATAAAAGCGCATCCCCAATGAGCGGATGGCTGGGAACAGCTCAGGATCCACATTGCGGCAAAGGGCATTGTACATGCCTTGATACACAGTGGGGCGCGGACAACCGATTTTGTCGCATTTGTAGGCAATGTCAACCACCTGCCAAGCGGGATAGTTGCTAAGGCCAAGTTCCTTGACCTTGCCCTGCTCATGCAGTTCCGCAACAGTCTCCAAGGCCTCTTCTATAGGGGTCTTTCCGTCAGGGAAATGGAAATAGAGCAAGTCGACACTATCGCGTTTCATGCGGCGCAGCGACTCAGGAAATTCCATCATGATGGTGGCCCTGTCCAGTTTTCCTGTGATGCGAGGATGCACTTTCGTGGCAATCTTGTAGCTTTGCGGATCCAACTCGGGCAGAATCTCACCGAGGTAGTTTTCCGTTGTTCCGTCATTATAGACGTATGCAGTATCCAATTCACGACCCCCAGTGGCGAGGTAGGCCTTCACCATCGTGCGACTGGCCTCCAAGTCCAACTGCGGACCGAAGTTCATGGTTCCTAAAACAATCTTCATGAATTTGACATTATTATTCTCTTTCACCCAAAACGAGGCTTAACACAGAGTCCTCATTTTTGACCACACCATATACTGCGGCACGTTTGACAATCTTCTCCGCCCAGCGACGATGTGGCCCGATTTCGTTCATCTTGTCGCCATGGGCACTCTTAATCACACCACCCGATGTGTTCAAAATCTGCACAGCATCGTTATACTCCTCCTCCACCACGGTGAACATGGCATTCACAAACCGGGCGTGCGTGGGGTGGATGATGGTCTTGCCCACGAATCCGTTGGCACGGTCGATGAGTACCTCCTTCATCAAGCCGTCGATGGCAGGATTGACGATGTCTTGACCTTTGATTAGCGCGTTGTGGAAATTGCGCTTGATGACGTCATTGATATCATCGTCCTTGTAAGCGCGGAAATACTCCCAAACGGCAGCCGAGACACAATAGTCGTTGTAGCGGTTGAAGAAGTTCAAGACATCACTCAACGCATCGCGCACGGGCATGATGTCATACACCGTAGAGTTGATGCCACGGCGAACGCCGAACAAAGAGGACATGTCGGTTCCACCCACACGGATGTTCAGAATCAGTTTCTTGTATGGCTCAAGGATATTGCGCAACAACAGCAGTTCCTGTCCACGAAGCTCATGGAAAGCCACTTCCGGTCCTTCAAGGATAGGCATGCCATACAGCACCACTCCTAACCTATTGTTGACATTCACCAAGGTCTGCAACACACGCAGTGCATTCTTGCTGCTGAACTTCGGGAAGTTGAATCCCGTCAGCACCGAGGCCTGCTTGACCGTCATACGATTGGCGAAACGTTCAAACTGTTCGGGATTGCGGACACGGACAAAAATCAACGGAATGTCATCATGGGTGAGTTCACCAGCTGCAATCCTGTCGGCAAAGAAGTCCATGTGGTCGAGGATGTTCTGCTCTGCCTTTGGCAAATCCTCTTCCTTGATGGCATCTTCACAACACATCACCAAGGATGTGACATCCAGTTGATGGTGCAACACCTTGTCCTTGATGTCCTTGGTACCGGGCATGTACAACGTGGCACCGAGACAATACTGCAGTGTGTCGCGATCTGTGTATTTGTTGAATTCAACGGGGGCTTTTATGAAATTGAAATTGGGGTTGTAACTGTGATGTCTCATTTATAGTTTAGAGTTGAGGGTTAATCCCCCCTGCCTCCTTAAAAGGGGGAGGTTGAGGGTTATTTGGGTGATACGATGGCTTCGGGATAGTAGGTGTCGATGACGCGCTTCACCAACATGACTTGCTTGGCGCGCTGCTTGGCTTCCTTCTCGGTGGTGTCGTAGCTGTGGTTGGCGGCCACACTGCCTCCTGTCTTCAGATAAACAGGGGCGGCCACGCGGATGAAGTCGGGCACCTCGTAGTGACGGATGAAGCCGCCGCTCGATTTCGGGTTCTCCGTATGCAGGTCGATCGGCACGTCGATGGCGGCACGCATGGCGGCCAGCATCTGCACCTGGATGTCGCGCACGGGGTTGATGCTATCGGCACCCAAGGTCTCCAGCACATGGGCCGAGCACGGGTTGCCATGACCGCTGTGGGCGCTCACCTTGAAGTGGCAGTCGGCAGGGATGAAGCCTTTCTTGCGGGCTTCGCCCAAGGCCCAAAGCAAGCCCTCGTCATAGACAAGGAAACCGCGCACGCCCAAACGGGCACCGCGACGGATCTCTTCGATACCACGGGCAATCTGTTCTTCGCCGCGCAGGCGATAGCCCATACGCTGGCCTTCCTCGGTCTTCACCGAAGCAGAAGTGTCGGTTGTGGCACGCGGACCGCAGGCCAACACGAGCTGTACATTCCACTTCTTGGCGTATTCCACCATCTTGCTGATTTCATCGTCCGTAAGGAACATGATGCCCTTAGTTTGGGTGACACGGTGAATCTGTACGCCGTATTCGTCCAAGGCCTCAAGCAGGGCTTTCATCGGACCAGGTCCTTGGATTCCGGGAACCTCGAAACGGTATTGGCCTCCGTCGGGGAAGCGCTTTTCTGATGTTGGCAAATCGTAAAGGTCGCCGCCAGGCATACCTATACTTTCAAGAAACCCACGGGTTTCAGGCATGGTGTAGTATTTCATGATAAGTCTATATTAATTGTTTCTAATTGATTATCTTTTTTCGTATTGATTTGTATATGGTAATACTCAAAATCCAAAACCCATTGCACTATTTCAATTCCACGCCACAATACTCTTTAATCAAGCCATACAATTTCTTTTTGGCACCAGCATTATAGCGCGTTTGCATCATATCCATATCAGGCCCATAATTAGCTTCGATAAACTCCACTTCTCCATGATTGTTTAACACTACATCCCAACCAGTTATCGGATTCTCCGTCAGTTTGGCTGCCTCACAACATGTCTCAACAATTTTGTTCCATTTGGGAATCTGGAATCCTTTAAATACAATTCCACTATCGGGATGGCTGACAAACCGCTCGCCGCTGGTATTAGCGCCATCGGTTTCAATAATCCCATTTTCAACATTGACCTGTACAGACACACCACCTTGGTGGGTATTATCCACCACACTATCCCCGACACCAGTCCTGAACACACCAGAGAACACACAGGCCTTTTCTTTGTTTGCAATCGTAACCATCCTCAAGGTATTCAAACTCTGTGGGTGGAACGCTTTTAATTCTTCACATGCTTCAACGCATTGTTCAACCAACATTTTGTCTTTCACACAAGATTCAAACAATTTTCTGTCATCTTTGTGATTGTCAGCTTTATAAATCTTGAAAATTCCTTTCCCCAACTTTCCATCACATGGCTTGGCAATGCAATCATAGTTGGAAACCAATTGCACAAAATCCTCAAAGGAAGCCTCAGGTGCATACAACCATTTCCTATGAATATACTTACTAAATGCCTTAAGAAATCTTGTTTTGTTGCGGAATACTGCCTTTGCAGCCCCGGGGGCATATCTCCAATAGAAATAAGCCATCTTCAGCCTTGAGATATATTCTTTTCTTTCCTCTTCGGACTTTTTGTAAAATTCATATTGGTTTGCATATTCCCTATAGGAAACCCAATGCTTTTTCAAGGCCTGTTTGTAGTCGTCAAAGCTTCCTAAAGCAGTTCCTTTTTCATACTCCTTTTTTGCATCAGCAAGAAAAGTCTTTCTCATGGCACGGGCATGAAAATCCGCATACATTTTTTGTGCTCCCATAAGTGAGGCCACTTTATTCCCAAAAGGAGAATACGCGATATTACAAATGAATGTTTTCAGTGAATTATTCATAATATATTACGTTTATTACTATGAGTCACAATAAGAAACTGAAAAAAACTATACCCGTTCCCCCTTTTCCACGATCTGCCCCTCATCACTAATAACAGTACCTTTTCTCACAACTCTTGCAGGGTTACCTGCAACAATGCAATGATCTGGTACCTCTCGACTTACGACAGAACCTCCTGCTACATAAACATGGTCTCCAATTTTAACACCAGGCATAATCATAGCACGACCACCGATAACGCAATTGTTACCAATATAGGTGTCGCACCACATGCTATAACCTTCCAACGCACCTCTTGAATAGTCGTGTGCCAAAACCATAGCTTCTATTAGTATACGGGTATTGTCACCAATATGCACTCCTTTGGGATGTGCTCGGTCAATAATAGCACTTTTGGAGATCTTGCAGTTTTTCCCAATTTGACATCCTCTCAGTCGATGATAGGCAATTATGATATCTCTATTAAGTATCAAACTGATTCTTTGTTTTATGCTCCTTTTTTCCATAATTTTAAATATTTAGTTTCCATCTCACAGCAAGTTTCAAAAACCGTTTTCACCAACACTTGTCCGAAGCTCCCCTAAAAAACCACATGTTTCTTCCTTGTTGGGATTGTCTGCATCAAGGCTATCATCCGAGTGAAGGACGATTCCTCCCACTTAATTGATTGAAACGAGTATTTTTTTCATGAAGGGCTTTTGCCAAAATTTCCTCAGTATACTCTCCAAAAGCTGGTCCATGAGCCACTTGGCTTAATTCAGCCGATCTATTCCATTCAATCATCACAGGATTACCATTTGTATCAACTGAAATATCCCACCCAATCAGCCTAAAATAAGGAAGCCTTAAGTGTAGATTCTTAACAAAATCAAGAATTTGCGGAAATGATGGTATTTGATAATTATCAAGAGTTGCTCCTGAATCAGTTTGAGGCATGTTTGGTTCCGTTGGACTTCCAAATGCCGAACCTTTGATTCGACCTGTTTGCAAATCAATATCAGCCTTTATTCCGCCTGATGTTTCATTATCAACCACCTTACCCAATCGACCAATTCTAATAACCGCATAGAGAACTATCACCTCGTTGTCTCTTCGGTAGGTCATCACCCTTAAAGTATTGACAGAGGTTGGATTGAGTTTTGCAAGGTCAGGATGTTGTTCCAATTTGCTTTGAACAATGAAGCTGTTCTTATAGTACGAAAACATATCGTTTACAGACATGTTCATTTCTGGAACGAAACCATTTTCAGTGTGTATTAGTTTTACACCTTGTCCCCAAGTGCCAAGCACAGTCGGCTTTATTATCGCTTCTTTCAGATTCGAACATCTTTCAATTGCCTCTTCTTTGCTTATTGCATTTTTATCATCATAATACAAACCATTTACATTCTTTACGAAAGTTTGTGGCCTATTGACATCTGGAAACAAAGTGTCATAAAAACCTTTGTCAACATACGCCAAACTGAATTGGTAATTATTCAAATTGTAAATTATACTTGAAGAATAAATACTGGTAGGAATGTATTTCTCCGAATACAATCCATTCCTAGAATAGAGATATTGATGCCAATATGTAGGAATATCCCTGTTAAAGTGCTTTTTGAAATAAGCCTTAATATCAGCTTCTTGACCTTTTGTAAGGGGTTTCATCGGGCATAATTTCATCGATTTCTTTATTTTTTTCTCGAAAAATCTTTCAAGAAAATAGATTGTTAGCTTTTCTTCTGTAGCCTGATAAAGATTTGTTATCGTTGAACTCATGATGATTAGTGTTTTTGTTACTTAGTTATCAACTCAATAATTAAAAATATAAAGCAATTTCCCAAACGATAGAACTCTTCTCATAAAAAGACACCCGTGTTTTAACATTTAGTAATTTATCAACATATAACTCCAGGGGTTTCCATTAAAACGAGTATTCTCTCTACGCATCGCTTCGTCTAAAATCTCCTCTGTCAAGTCGCCAAAAGCAGGACCATGACCAACTTGAGAGAGTTGGGGGGCACTGTTCCATTCAATTAATGTCGGCTTCCCATTTGTGTCAACCGACATATCCCAACCAATAAGATTAAAATAGGGAATACGAAGGTGCATTTCCTTAACGGTTTCCAAAACTTTGTCAAAACAAGGAATTTGGTGGCCGTCGGTTGGTGTGCCCACATCGGTCAATGGCATCCGTGCTTCTGTAGGGCTGCCCATGGCACTTCCCTTAATACGTCCAGTTTGGAGATCAATATCAGCCTTTATACCGCCTGCGGTTTCGTTGTCGATGATTTGTCCCTTGCGACCTATACGAATAACAGCATAGAGAATAACGACTTCATCACCTCTATGATACGACATCACTCGGAGGGTGTTAAGTGATGTGGGGTTGAGTATAGCCAAGTCGGGATGTTGTTCTAATCGTTCTTGAACAATATAACATTGTTTGTAAGAAGCAAATAAATCTTTTACAGAACAATTCTTATCTGTAACAATTCCATTGGTAGATTGAATTAGCTTTACACCAATGCCCCATGTCCCACCCAAAGTAGGCTTAATAATGGCTTCCTTTAGATTGCTACATCTTTCGATGGCCTCGGCTTCAGTTATGGAATGTTGCCCATCAAAGAAATAACCATTTACATTTTTAATGATAGTGCAAGGTCTGTTAATATCATCAAACACAAAATCATAAATTCCTTTATCAGCATACGCATAACGAAAATGAAACCTATTCAATCGCCAAAGAATTTCTATATTATAGATACTGGTTGGAATATATTTCTCCGACCAGAAACCGTTGCGTGAGTAAAAATATTGGTGCCAATCGGTAGGAACCTCTTGCCCAACATGTTTTTTGAAAAACGCTTTCACATCCGCTTTTTGGCCTGCAGTAAGCGGTTTCATCGGATATGATTTCATTGAATTCCTAATCAACTTCAAGAAGCGTCTTTCTTGTTGATGAATATAATGATTCTGCATCAATTGATCAAACGAAATAGTCATAGTTTTACAAAGTTTATTTGTTATTAAATATTAAATTATCATATTATTGACCGATCGAACGACAATATTTCTTCTTTGATCGTTTTTTATTAAATAGATCAACTCATCATCTTTTGTAACTTCTTTTCTTCTTACTTTTTTATCAAACCAATGTTTCATAATAGACTTCTCAATAGTTTTCATTTCAGTTACTCGTCCTAACCTTTTGCAGACTTTACTAAAATAACTATTGTATTCTTCTTGTTCCGTAAGATATCTGCACAACTGCTTATTATTCTTTTCCCTATCCTCTCCATGGTCAATCTCAATGCCAACATTATCCACATTTTTCGTATTCACCACTTCCCATGATAGTTTTCTATCTGCAATGGTCATTACAACGCAAAGACCTTCATACCAATGCGGTTTACTTGCCCGAAAATCGTATGTCGCTTTGCTGTTGAAAAGGAAATTGCCAAGGCTATAAAAAATGGGCTTGCCTTTATACTCCTCCCAACCTTGCGGACAATGCGGATGGGCTGCTATGACACCATCCGCACCGTAATCAATGAAATCACGATAACGGGCGATGGTCTCTGGTGTCGGCACATCAATGTATTCAATGCCCTCATGAGGTAATATGAAGAGATAATCCAATTGTTTCTTGGCCTCCATGATATCGTGGTTCACACGTAAGTCATTGATATAGGCACAACCCAATCCTTTATGGTTCATCACATCATCAAACACACCTTTATAGGCCGCGAACGACAAGGCATAAAAACCTATCTTCACACCTTGTACTTCCATCACCTTCACCTGATAAGCCTCTTCGTAAGTACCAGCACCAAAAGCAGAGTCTCCTAATGCCGCTTTAGTCTTTTTGTAACCTTCGTCACCCCAATCGAAAGCATGGTTGTTGGCTTGTGAGAACAGGTTGAAACCTAAACTTCTCAAAAATTCGGGTGCATCGTCATTTTGGAAGAACCGTTCTCTCCTTTGTGGAGGCAGTTTCACAATGGGTTTCAAAGGCACTTCAAAGTTCACCACTTTCAAATCACAGGATTGAATCAGGTTTTTCAATTCATCCGACACGGTAATTTTTGATGTGGACGGCTTGGAGCAGAAGTCTCCGGCAAAGAAAATCTTTACATCATTCATAATTCAAAACCATGATAATAAAAACTACAATTGATTTATTATGCTTTGATAAACACTATATGCCTTTATGCGTAAATCTTTTTCAGATACATCAGATACAGCCTGCCCAATGCTGTAAGATAATAGTTATTGGTGCGCTTGTGCTCTATTTTGGCGATAATATGTGAATCCAACAACGGATTGATATGGCGTTTGTAATTATACGTCTGCCTTGAGACACCCAATGCGTCAAAAATCTCCATTGAAGAACAAGCGTTTTTATCGCTCATTTCTTCCAACAACCCGATTAGTGCTATTTGGGTAGTTGGGCGATATGTAACACTGGTGAGATCACCTATATATTTATCTACCATATCCTCCTGAATTTCCATGCGATGCACGGAATAAGGCTCTAACAACCAACTCTTTTCTTTGTTAGTTTGTTTGTTAGTTTGTTTGTTAGTTTGTTTGTTAGCTTCTGCTATTTTTACCTCAAAGACAGTAATGTTATCTACATTAAAGGAGGCCTCTCCGTTACTATTGCCGACGAGTTCTTCCTGCACTCTGGCTATACCACGATTGAACTTGTTGACATAACCCAGCACCTTCAAGGCTTCGGCTATCACGGGGTTTCTATAGTCATTTACACGAGGGAAATTCTCTGGACGGGCATTACCATACAGCCCGCCTGCGTTCACAATCTCCAACCGGTCGGCATATTGATAGAACTTGATTGGAGCGTTGGAACGATAATCCCTATGCATGACTGCATTCATAAGCAACTCTCGTATTGCCCAACGTGGATAGTTAAAGACATTGCCCTCGCGAAGGGTTGAAACAGGTACAGGACGGTGCTGTATTAGCGATGTGTCAAGAAATGATTCTAGTTTGGGCAGCATGGAGACCAGGTTGCCTTTGAACTCTAACTCGTTGGCTATATCGGACGCATTGTCAAGCCCCACAAAACGGACGTACTGGATATAGCATCCCGCCAGGAAATATTTAGGGTTTCTGCCAAAAAGGACTATGGCGGCATTAGTAGGACAATCATACTTTAAGTTGTACAATCTTAATGAGGACATTTGCTCTTTGACAGATCGTTTGTCCGACAGCAGAAGTTCTTCGTCTATGGCATTAGGAAGATAGTTGTCCACAAACGCTTTTGTGTCAATGTCATCGATGGTTGCTTCGGCACACGGGGTGGCGTCGAATGTTGGAAAGTTGGCGCTTCTCCTTTCGGCAAGTATATCCTCTTCTTCCTTGGTTGCGATATCTTTCCTTGGGCCAATTCTGATATAGGTACGACCTCGATATCGAACAGGAGGAAGTTTTGAAGGTGTAACCTCAACCACTAACACGTCGCCGTCTTCGAAGCTCACATAGTCAACACTCATTATCGGAATAGGTAGGATATTGCCGTCGGTGCGCAACGTTGACATTTTCTTAAGCAATTCATCATCAACATGAAGGCCATTCCTGTTCCCGTCATTATCCACACCAAGAAAGAGATAGCCTTTTTTCCTGCTATCAGGCATATCGTTGGAGAAGGCACATATTGCTTGGCAGAATTTGTCACTGTCAGTCGTGGAGATTGTTTTCTCCACCCTGAAAGTCTCCGTAGTTGACAACAATGATAAAAGTTCTTCTTTCGTAATCATTTTGAGAGTTTGTCTAATTCGACATGTCAATTCCTATGTTTTGACTAGTACAGAGTTTGCGAAGTTACAAAACAAATCTTGGTAGATTGTCAATACAATGCGGTTTGACAAGAATTATTATCACATTTCATCGTCTGACATGCTAATTCTTAAAGTCAGCGGCTTGGAACAGAAGCCGCCAGCAAAAAACAATTTAGCACTTCCCATAATTCTTTATTACTTCTGGTCATCTATAGGCAACTTGAACAGTTCGCCCATTTGTTTATTAAAACTTTGTGGTTCATAATAGGAATAACCACCTCCAGTATATAATGTCAATTCAGCAATATAGAGTTTCTCATCCGTATCAAAGAAATCAACTCTTATATGCGGAAAATCCTTTGACAAAACTTTTGATAATTCCAACATTTCACTCAAATGCTTTGGTTTAGGAACATCTCCATTCGGATGATGACCCGATGTCACGTCCAACTTATTCCATTCTAAATCATAGAAAGTGAACGTTGGAACCCCGCCTTCAAATCTTTCCATAGCAGATTCGATACAAAATGGCTGTCCGTCAAAACAGAAAATCTTATAATCAAACAACTGATTCTTTATGTTCTCCAAATACTGTTCCGCGATAATTCTTGGGACGCAATTGCGATAAGCTTGTGTAACCCCATTAATCAACGAAAGCTTTGGTAGAAACCATCTTTTCCAAATTTTCTTTTTGGCATTAAAATCAACGGCAGACCTGTGATGAATGAATTCTATCCATTTTCCTTCACTTTGAACGTTTGACTTCAGACAAAACTCTTCTGGAAGACTGTTCCAATCCTTCTCCAGACTTTTAATATCAGTCCAAGCACCGATTAAAGGCACCGTATAACCATCTCCAAGTTTCTCTTTAATGTATTGTTTGAAAAGGTATTTGTCAACTATCCGTTCCAGATGACCATCGCCTGTATAATAAGCTTTATACCATTGTATTTTTTCGGTATATGTCTTAGGGTGATTGATATCCATTCTGTATCCGAACTTTTTTTCATATCTGTCCATCATTAGTTCCACCCGTTTTTCAAGTGGTAAGGCGCGCTCGTCAAGAATGTTCCGATAGTGCACCCAGCGGAAAAAAGATTTAACTCCTGGAATAGTTTTAATTTCTTCTTTAATATTCATCTTGTTATGCTAATAATTTCTTTAACCTTGAGATAACAGCTCTTTTATAATGAGAAATTTTCAAATATGTCTTATATTTATTACATTTTAAAGCAGTGGTCAATTCTGAAATGGAACTTTGTATTTTTTTGGCTTTGGCTTCATCCAACAACTCAATACAGTTTTTCTCATTCAAGTATGAAAAAATATAATCTGATTTTGTAGAATGATTCTCTATTTTTGTAGTCACTATCATTCCCACTCGTGCCAAATAAGGTAGTGTTTTCAAAGTGACACAATCCACAATGGGATATTTATCAGTAATTGGAAGTGTTGAATAGTCAATGGGTTCTTCATCAGAGTAATAGGTAACTTTAGGTGGAGCTATCAACCGTTCGGGGAATAAGAAATTCCCCATGCTATAGATAATACTACCTCTTTTAGTGTTAATAACTGGCTGGACTCGATGGGGATGACTACCCAACACTAAGCAAGCTCCAGCCATCAACATCTTTCTTGCCATCTTGTCTATGGATATATTTGGTTTGAAAGTGTTTTCGGTTCCCCAATGTGCCAATACAACTACATAATCATATAATTGTGAATTTCTTTTTATTTCACTCTCTACATAACCTTCCTTCATAGGGTTGATGCCAGACGAGTTTTCTGTAGCATAAGTGCACATATAAACATGCTTGTATTCCGTGTCGCAAAAACCAAGAAATGCGACCTTTTTCCCTTTGATTTCCACTATTACTGGAGCTCCTGCTTCTTTCAGATTCCTACCCGCTCCGCAATGCAAGATTCCTTCTCGATCCAACAATTCAATAGTATGTAACGCCCCAGCTTCGCCCAAATCAAAGAAATGGTTGTTGGCAAGACTAACTATGTCGATATGCAATTCCTTCAATCTCCTGATATCAGCATCTTTGGCATAAATAACATTGCCATATATATCATTTTCCTTTTTGGCTACTTTTGACTCATCATAAGTAGGTTTGTTGCCCAATGCACATTCCAAGGTTCCACATCTGACATCTCCTTGTAAAAGTACGTTTAGGATCTCTTCATTTGCACATATTCCTTCTTTGTCATTTAGAAGGCCACCAGGCATGATGTCGCCTACACCTATTATTCGTATCATTTGTAAAATTTATTATTCTACAACAACTCATTTTTTACAATATATACAAAATACAATAATCAATTCATTTATTTTGTATGAATTATCAAAACACTAATTTACAACCTTGTTTTTCTCCCAAAACCTAAATTTCTTAGGAATAATGGTCAGAAAATAGTTATACGCTTCGGGCTTAAAAATCAAAGACCAACCCATATAAATCATCACATAAACGAATAATTTGACTATTCCATCTACATACATCGACGAATTTAATAGCCATCCTACACCATAAGCGACAAGTGCCGAAACCACAGATGCAACCATTACCGGCAATATGCTAAGTAACTGATC
>JAFRRE010000179.1 GCA_017428285.1 Bacteroidales bacterium
GAAAGGACAAAGTGCCAGCCGTTGAACAAACCGAAGCCACAGTGGACACCACCGAAGAGGACACGATGGCTGCCTTCTACGAACGGATGCAGCGCTGGAAGGCTCTGCACGGATGGACCGATCGCTGGGAAAGCGAGAAATGAATGAAGAGAGCCTCTATCACTTCTTAGGGTAGAGGCTCTCTTAGTTTCTATGGCAAACTCATATCTTTTTCTTAATTTTGCACCGAAATAATCCATCACCCCTGTTTGGAACAAGATTTGAAGGAAAGGATAAACGTGAAAAACTGGTCCACCATAGCATTTTTGGTTTTGTTGCTGGCCGCCACCTCCTGCGCCTCGCGCAAGAAAACCGTTAAGCCCACACAGCCGCAAACCTTCGAATGGCTGACCTCCAACCTCGATATCCAAGCCGAAGGCAACGGCATGGCATTCGACGACTTGTCGGGACAGCTTAGGATGCGCAACGACAGCCTCGTGTGGCTCAGCGTCACCGCCACCATGGGCGTGGAAGTATTGCGCGCCAAAGTCAGCAACGACTCAATTTGGATGGTCAACCGATTGGAAAAGACCTATTTGGCCGAGCCATTGGATTCCGTTGCCGTCCAAATCGGCATTCCCATCAGCCTGCCATGGATACAAACTTTGCTCTTGGACAATAATGAAGGGCTTCCGCCCGTTGAGAATCAGATTGTCCAATTGAAGACCTTCTTTTTGGGCAACCTCTCCGCGAAAGTGAAATATAAAAACATCAAATTGGACGAAAAGACGAGCTTCCCGCTGAAGATTACGGATAAGATGGAACGCATCCAATTACCGAAAAAACAATGAAGAAATCTGAAAACATATTATTTGACACGAGACTTCGGGACTTCGGGACTTCGGGATCTCCCGTAGTCTCGCAGTCTCGTAGTCTCGCAGTCTTTTCAGCTGTCATTTGTTTCCTCCTCCTCTTATTTACTTTCACCCCATCTTATGCGCAAAAGACCAAAGGCAAGTCGAAGAAGCAACTGCAAAACGAAATCACTTCGTTGCAGAAGGAGATTTCGACTGCCAACCAACTGCTGACAAAAACCAAGAAAGACAAGGAGATGACCCTCAACGAGGTCAACCTTCTCGACAAGAAAATCAAACAGCGCGAGCAGCTCATCACGACATATAATGAACAGATTGCCGTCCTTGACGAGGAAATCAACGCCGGACAAAAAAACATCAAGAGCCTGAACACAGACCTGGCCAACCTTCGCAAAGAATATGCGAAAATGGTGTCGTTTGCCTACAAAAACCGCAACCATTACAATAACTTAGGGTTTATTTTTGCCTCCAAGGACTTCAACCAAGCCTTCACCCGATTGCGCTACATCCGGCAATTCAACGATGCCCGTAAAATCAAGATGGAACAGATTGCCTCGACCGAAAGGCAAATCACGGGTGAGGTGGAAGCCAGCCAACAAGCCCGAGAGGAACAAGCTGCCTTGCTGAAAGACGAGAAAAACCAAAAAGAAGCCCTCCAAAAAGAAAAGAAAGAGCTTAACGGACAGGTGAACAAGCTCAAAAAGAAAGAAGGCAGCCTGCAACAAGACATCAAGAACAAGCAACAACAGGCCAAAAAGCTGCAAAAGGCCATCGACGACATTATCGCCGAGGAAATCAGAAGAGCCAATGCCGAAGCCGAACGGAAACGCAAGGAAGAAGCCAAGAAAAACGCCAACAAAGGCAAGACCACGACCACAACAACCAAAGAAAAAGGCATGGCCCTGACTCCTGCTGAGAAAACCCTATCGACCAGTTTTGTCAACAACAAAGGCAAGCTGCCCTGGCCTGTGGAGCGCGGGGTCATTTCATCCTCATTCGGCAAACATGCCTCGGTGGTGTCAGACAAAGTCACCGTGACCAACAATGGCATCGACATCGCCACCACTGAAAACGCACAAGCCCGTGCCGTCTTTGTTGGAGAAGTGGCCAGTGTCACCAAACTGACAGGCTCCAACACGGTGGTCATCATCCGCCACGGTGAGTATTTCACGGTGTATTCCAACCTCGAAAATGTCACTGTGAAACGCGGCGACAAGGTGAAAACCAAACAAAATATTGGCACCGTGCACACCAACAAGACCGAGAACAAAACGGAATTGCATTTTGAACTCTTGAAAGAACAAGCGCGACAAAATCCCGCAAACTGGCTATCGAAATGAAAAGTATCATAAATAGAGAAGCGTGTTTTGAATCCCCCCTGCCCCCCTTAAAAGGGGGGAACTCCCCCTCTAAGAGGGGGCTGGGGGGAGTAAAAACAATCTTACTTCTCGCATTAATTCTTACCACAGTCTTCATATCTTCCTGCAAGACCAAAGAAGTGCCTGGCCGTCGCCGCGCACCGCGCCACTGCAACAGCTGCACCAAGTGGAGCTATACGCCACAGGAAACCATAGAATACGAACTCCTGCACAACGATGAAGGCTGAAGAACTTCAACTATTGAAACGCTACTTTCCCGAGGCTGCGGTGGTTATGGTGGGTGAGATGTTCACACAACGCCGTTTCAAACTACATTTCAAGCGACCGCGCAGCTCCAAATTGGGCGATTTCCGTCCGCCACGAACCCCCAACGGCATTTGTTCCATCACGCTCAATCTGGACTTGAATCCCTATCAGATGCTCATCACCTATGTTCACGAAGTGGCGCATTACGATGTGTATCAGCAATATGGCTCAAGAAATGTGCAGCCCCATGGCCAAGAATGGCAAACGAGTTTTTCCACTTTGTTGCAACCCTTTCTGACTGAAACCATCTTCCCAAAAGAGGTTCTCACCGCTCTGCAAAAACACTTGCAACACATCAAAGCCAGCAGCACCGCCGACCAAAACCTTCAAAGGGTATTGCACCAATACGACAAGAACTCCGATAATGTGACCACAGTGGAGAGCCTTCCCGCAGGAGCCCGATTTGTGTTGAAAAACGGTCTCATCTTCCAAAAAGGGGAGAAGCAACGCACCCGCTATAAATGCTATTGCGAGAGCAACGGACGCTGGTATTTTGTGTCAGCTTTGGCGGAAGTGAAAACTTTGTAAATTCTTTCAAACAATTCAACAATCAACGATTAAACAATTCAACAAATCTTTATCTTTGCAGCCAAAACCAAGCTGAATGACCAAAAAAGTATTTGTTTCAGGATGTTACGACCTCTTGCATAGTGGACATGTGGAGTTTTTCCGCCAAGCGGCACAATATGGCGACCTTTATGTAGGCATCGGCTCCGACGAGACCATCCTTCACTACAAAAACCATAAGACCCTTTACCCTGAACAGGAACGCCTCTTCATGGTGAAAGCCATCCGTTATGTGAAAGACGCTTTTATCAACGATGGCGACGGCGTGATGGACTTTGTGGGCACTGTGGACAAAATAAAACCCGACATTTTTGTGGTGAATGAAGATGGTGCCTCCGAGGAAAAACGTCGTTTCTGCGAAACGCGCGGCATCGAATATGTGGTGCTGCAACGCACGCCATCGGAAGGCTTGGAAGCGCGTTCGTCGACGGCATTGAAACATGACCTTTGTCAGATTCCCACCCGCTTGGACTTGGCCGGCACTTGGATTGACCAGCCTTATGTCTCATGTTTTGCGCCAGGTTGGGCCATCACCATTTCGTTGCAGCCGACTTTCGAGGTACGCGAACGTTGCGGCCTCTCCACTTCGACCCGCAACATGATCAAGAAAATCTGGCCGATGAAATTGCCCGACATGGATCCTGAGACGCTTGCCAAATTGGTCTTCTGCTTCGAGAATGACCCTGAACGAAGCGACGGCATCATCAGCGGGGCACAAGACAGCATCGGCATTTGTATGCCTGGGTTGGTGAGGCATTATTACGACAAACTCTACTGGCCCATCAAGTTTGAAACCTGCCAAGACGAAACCATCTTGAACTGGCTTGAAAATCATCTCATCATGATCCCAATGGAACCTCGCCGTCCCGGATGTTCCGTGGTGGAAGGCAAGGACATCACCGAGCCGAAGGTCAAGGCTCTGGCCAAGGCTGCCGACGACTGTTGGAACGCCATCATGGCTATGGATTTAAGTGCTTTTGCCTCAGCCTACAAAGCCTCTTTTGAAGCACAAACCGCCATGTTTCCTGCTATGATTCAAGGCTCGGTACAAGATTATATTGACAAATATTCCGCTATGGACAATGTATTGGCTTGGAAGATGCCTGGTGCCGGCGGCGGCGGCTATCTAGCCTGCGTAGTCAAAGATTCGGTTGCTTTTTATCAGGCTCATCCCGAAGCAATTTGTCTTGATATTAGAAGAAAGTAGTTATTTATCAAGAATTTGAGAATTAGAGAAAAAATGCCGAGTCGAGTTATACAGAAGTCTTGCACCTTCGGTGCGTTGAATTGGAGAACCGAAAATCGTTCACGATTTTCATCTCTAATTCAAAAAATTCAAATGAAGACCCGAAATGGAAATTCTGAGATTCTCTAATTCTTGATAAAACAAAACAACATAATATGAGCGGATTAATTTACCCAACAGAGAGTGGAAAACTATTTGGCTTAGCATTGCAACTTCACAAAGAACTGGGGTGCGGTTTTAAAGAGAAAGTATATCAGGATGCTTTTGAAGTGCTTTTGCAAGAAAACAATATACCTTACGAAAGAGAAAAACACATTGAGATTGAATATCATGGAGTTGTTTTGGAACATGGATTTTTCTATGATTTCCTATGCTATGACAAAATTGGTGTTGAACTGAAAGCATTTACTGAGATTACTGGAGAATTCGAAAGTCAACTGATCAACTATCTTCACGTTGGAAATCATCAGCTTGGATTATTGCTGAATTTCGGATCAAGTAGTTTACAATATAAGTGGATTCCAAATAGAAAAGATTATAAAGGAAAGTGAATATAAACAAATAATAATCAAGAATTTGAGAATTAGAGAAAAAATCTGAAATTCTCTAATTCTTGATAAAAACTTGATAATAAATACTTGAATATGAATAAAGTAGTAGAAAAAAAATACCTATTGGCCTTTGTCTTGGTGACCTGTTGTTTCGCCTTGTGGGGCTTTGCCAATGACATCACCAACCCTATGGTGAAGGCTTTTTCCAAGATTTTCCGAATGAGCGTAACTGACGGTGCCTTGGTGCAACTTGCCTTCTATGGCGGCTATTTCTGTATGGCTTTGCCCGCTGCTCTGTTTGTGCAAAAACATTCCTTTAAAGCAGGTTTGTTGATGGGTCTTGGGTTATACGCCATAGGAGCCTTGATGTTCATTCCAGCCAAGGCAACGGGCAGTTATTATCCATTTCTCATCGCATATTTCGTGCTGACTTGTGGTCTTTCTTTCCTTGAAACGACGGCCAATCCCTATATCCTCTCGATGGGCAGCAAAGACACGGCTACGCGACGTCTCAACCTAGCCCAAGCCTTTAATCCCATCGGCTCGTTGGCGGGTATGTTCGTGGCGATGCAGTTCATTCAAGCCAAACTCAACCCGCTGAGCACCGAAGAACGCGCTTTGCTCAACGAAGAGCAATTCGACGCCATAAAAAATGCCGACCTCTCCGTATTGAGCCGACCCTATGTTATCATCGGAGCTGTGTTGGTGGTGTTTTTTGTCGTCATCCTGCTTTTGGTGAAGACACAAGCCAAAACTGAGGAAAGCAATGACCAAAAATTTGGTCCTATGGTAAAACGTTTGTGGCAAAACAAGCCTTACCGCTATGGCGTGGTGGCACAGTTCTTCTATGTCGGTGTGCAAATCATGTGCTGGACCTTTATTATCCAATACGGCACACGCGTCTTTATGAACGAAGGCATGACCGAACAAGTTGCTGAAGTGCTTTCACAACGCTATAACATCGTGGCGATGGCCATTTTCTGTGTGAGCCGCTTCATTTGCACCTTCCTGCTGAAATACATCCATCCATCCAAGTTGCTGACTTACTTAGGTATAGCTGGAGCAGTATTAGTGTTAGGCGTTATTTTCCTCGATGGACGCGCAGGAATATATTGCTTGGTCGCCGTTTCAGCATGCATGAGCTTGATGTTCCCGACCATTTATGGCATTGCCTTGACCGATACAGGTGAAGATGCCAAAATCGGGGCCGCAGGATTGATTATGGCTATCTTGGGTGGTTCAGTGTTGCCACCTTTGCAAGCACGTATCATCGATGGTGGCGGACTTGGAAGTATCGCTTCCGTGAACTTGAGCTTTGTTTTACCCTTGATTTGCTTTGTTGTCATCGTTATTTACGGACTATTCATCACTAAAACCGAGAAAAAATGAAACGCTACTGTCAAACATTAGAACTTGTCAATGACCCTGAGCTCATTGAGAAATATTGCGAAATCCATGCTCATGTTTGGCCCGAAGTAGTGGCTGGACAACGGGAAGTCGGCATTCTTGATATGCAACTCTATCGTTATGATACTCACGTATTTATGATTTGCGATACCGTTGACAACTTTGACTGGAACCGCGATATGGCCCGACTGGCCACTTTGCCCCGACAAGCCGAATGGGAGGCCTATGTAGCGCAATGCCAAGGTGCTGACCCAAGCCTGCCTTCAACGGGCAAATGGCATCTGATGGAAAAAATATTTTGAACCATATTGAAAATAGTTGTAATTTTGTAGGTTAAAACTTTAACAAATGAGAAAACTGATTATACGCTTTTGCAATTTTATATTCGGTAAACACAAAAACAACACGCTGCCTCGATATTGGATTTTGGCAGTCGACATGATAATTGTCATCGTTGCTTATATCGTGGCTCTTTTCATGTTGTACTTCAAGGATTTTGGGGCATCATCGTTCGACTGGAGCCGCATTTGGTTGGTTCCTGTGGTCTATCTTGTCACCTTCCTCATCAGCAGAACCTACGATGGAATGCTGCGTTACTCTGGATTCAATGATATTAGAAAACTGTTTTATGCATGTACAGCCGCGTTGTCTTTCTTGATTATCAGTAAATTGGTTATCCGCCAAATATCACCTTCTTTGGCAAGAAACCTCTATCCACGCTATGTAACCATTATCTATCATTACCTTATCACTATGGTCATGATGATACTCATGCGCTTCACCATCAGACGATTATACAATGAGGTTTACAAAAATACTCCTGACAAGATGAATACGCTCATTTATGGTGCGGGAGATGGTGGCACTGTGCTGATGCGTACTTTAAGCCAAGATACCAAGTCAAAATTCAAAATCAAGGCTTTTGTCGATGATGACCCCAAGCGAGCTGGAACTCAAATTAATACAATTAAGATTTACTCGCCCAAGGTTGCCATGACGCCAGAATTCATTGAAAAATTCAATATTGACATACTGATTTTGGCGATTCCTAGCATCAGTGAAACGCGTCGAAAAGAAATCATCGAGCAGGGCATGGCTCTTAACCTTATCGTGAAATCCATTCCTGCATTCGACAAATGGGTGGATGGAAAGTTGGAATCCAACCAAATCCAGGACATCAAGATTGAGGATCTTTTGGGACGTAAGCCCATTATCTTGGGTAAGAGCAATGTCATTCGCGAAATCAATGAAAAAGTGGTGCTTGTCACGGGTGCTGCCGGATCCATCGGAAGCGAGATTTGTCGTCAGGTGATGCACTACAACCCTTCCAAGCTCATCATGCTCGACCAAGCCGAGTCGCCGATGTATGATTTCCAGTTTGAGATGAACAACACGGAGGATTTCAAGGATAAACGCGACAAGATGGCTTTTGTCATCACTAATGTGAAAGACCCCATCCGTATGCGTGAAGTGTTTGAAATGTACCATCCGCAAGTGGTGTTTCATGCCGCTGCCTACAAACACGTGCCTTTCATGGAAGAAAACGCTTACGAGGCTGTGTTTGTCAATGTGTTCGGTACCAAACTTGTAGCTGATTTGGCTATGGAATATGGTGTGGAAAAGTTTGTCATGATCTCTACCGACAAAGCCGTTAACCCAACCAATGTGATGGGTGCCACCAAGCGCATTGCTGAGATTTACACACAAAGCCGTCAAAGTAAAACCAAGTTTATCACCACTCGTTTTGGTAATGTATTGGGTAGCAATGGCTCTGTTGTGCCGTTGTTCCGAAAACAGATCGAAAAAGGAGGTCCTATTACTGTCACCGACCGCCGTATCACCCGTTTCTTCATGACCATTCCTGAGGCTTGTAGCCTCGTGCTTGAGGCAGGTTCCATCGGCGATGGCGGCGATATCTTTGTCTTTGATATGGGCGAAAAAGTCAAGATTTGGGATTTGGCCGAAAAAATGCGCAAACTTGCCCATAGGCCAGAAATTGAAATCATCGAGACGGGTTTGCGTCCAGGCGAAAAACTCTATGAAGAAGTGTTGGCCAACGAAGAGAACACCATTAAGACCGACAACGAGAAGATTATGCACGCCATCGTCAGAAAATATGAGGCTTCAGACGTGGATGCCATGTTCAATAAACTGCACGAAGCATTGGAAACCTGTGACCCGATGAAGATTGTGGCTCAAATGAAGATCATCGTGCCCGAATTCAAGAGCAACAACAGCATTTTCAGCCAGTTGGACAAATAAGAAGAGATGTTTACCATCCACACCGACCCTTTGCACCGCATCGCCTACGCTACCGATGCCTCCGCTTATCGTGAAATACCGCAAGGTGTTACCTTTCCTGAAAACGAACAAGATATTGTATATCTGATTGAAACAGCCCGCAAACGCAACACCCACCTTATCCCAAGAGCAGGCGGTACTTCCATAGCTGGCCAAGTGGTGGGTAGCGGCATTGTGGTCGACATCAGTAAGCATTTCAAGAAGATACTGGAAATCAATAAGGAAGAACGCTGGGCAAGGGTGCAACCTGGAGTCGTGCTTGATGAGCTGAACCTTGCTTTAGAGCCATACAGACTTTTCTTCAGCCCTGAGACCTCCACCAGTAACCGCTGTTGTATAGGCGGTATGTTTGGCAATAACTCTTGTGGTTCGCATTCCTTGATTTACGGCAGCACGCGTCACCACGTGTTGGAAGCTCGCGGTGTGCTCTGCGATGGCAGCATTGAGGTATTCAAAACCTATACCATTAAAGAATTGGAAGAGCGTTTTGGCAACCGTTTTTGGGAAACTGACCATAATACTGTCATCCAAAACATCTACGCTCAACTTATCCGTTGGGCCTTGGATGAAAACACAGTTCATCTGATAGAAGAAAACTATCCCGACAAGAGCCTGCGCCGTCGTTCTTGTGGTTACGCCATCGATGAAGTCATAGAAGACCTACACAATACGGCCAAACCACTTGAAGAACGAACCATCAACCTTTGCAAAGTACTGGCTGGTAGCGAAGGCACCTTGGCTTTTATTACGGAAATCAAAGTTGACCTCGACCCTTTGCCGCCCAAGGAGAAAATGGTGGTATGCGCCCATTGCGACACATTGCAGAAAAGCTTTCTGGGTAACCTTGTCGCCTTGAAATTCAATCCATCTGCCGTGGAATTGATGGATCGCAACATCTTGGAACTCAGCAAACAGAATGTCGAGCAACAAAAAAACCGCTTTTTTGTCCAAGGCGACCCTGCCGCCATCCTTATCATCGAATTGCGAGGCGAAACCCGCGAAGAAATTGATGCTATAGCTGACCAACTTGAAAAGGCATTAATCGAAAACGAGGAGCACTTGGTTTACGCCTGTTCAAGAGTTTACGGTTCAGAAATCAGCAAGGTATGGAGTCTGCGCAAGGCGGGCTTGGGTCTGCTCACCGGCATGAAAGGCGATGCCAAACCTATCGGAGTCATCGAAGACACAGCTGTGGCACCCGAGAAACTGCCCGCTTACATGGCGGACTTTGCCCAAATGTTGGAAAAACTGGGCTTAAGCTGCGTCTATCATGCCCATATCAGTACAGGCGAGTTGCACCTGCGCCCCATCATCAACATCAAGGAAGCGGAAGGCAAACGCAAGTTTCGTGAAGTGGCTTACGAAACGGCCTTATTGGTCAAGAAATACAAAGGCTCGCTCAGCGGCGAACATGGAGATGGGCGATTGAGGGGTGAGTTCATCCAATTGCTTTATGGCGACCAAGTCTATGCCTTGATGCAAGACCTGAAAAAGTGTTGGGATCCGCTGCAAGTCTTCAATCTGCACAAGATTGTTGATACATTGCCCATGGACAGCATGTTGCGCTTTGATGTTAGACAGCAATATGCTATCGAGAAGGAACTCTGTGGAAAGGACGGCCTTTCGACCCTTCGAAGGGCCTCAGGGACCGCAAGCTCAAGGACTTGCAAAACTTATTACAACTGGAAGGCTGCTTTCGATGAATGCAAGGTGGAAGGCGCTACCGGTGCCAAAAACCAGCTTCATGCCTTGATGTGCAGCATCGAGCAATGCAATGGTGCCGGCGATTGTCGCAAGTCGAATTTGATTGGTGGTACACTTTGTCCAGCCTTCAAGGTGAGTGGCGATGAGACCAAGGCTACCCGTGCGCGTGCCAATGTGCTCCGTGAAATCCTGACAAGAGGGTGGGAGAGCGAGGCATTCACTGTCACAAATTGCGTCCCGCAATTTGAAAAGAACACAGCCTCGAACTGCGAGACACAGTTTGCGACAATGAAAAGCATTCTAAAATCAAAGGAACTGGCCGAGGTTTTAGACAGCTGCTTGGCCTGCAAAGGTTGCCGCAGCGAGTGTCCCAGCAATGTCGACATGACCCGTCTGCGTTCTGAAATCCTGCAACAGAAACACGATGTTGACGGTATGTCTTTGCGTTCCTTTGCTGTGTCGAGGATGGCCACAGTGGAACAATTTGGACATATCGTTTGGCCGCTATACAATTTATTTGCCTCGTGGAAATTCTCTTCCGACATCATCAAGCGTATCATCAAGTTTACGACCGAAAGAGACATCCCGACCCTTAGCCGCGTCACCATGCGAAAAGCGGTGCAACGGGAATGCCGCAAACATCATGGCAATGCCACCAAAGGCAAAGTTTATCTATTTGCCGATGAATTCACTAACTTCCAGGAAGCGGAGCTTGGTTTAACTTTCGCCAAACTACTTCTGCGATTAGGCTACATTGTGGAAATCCCAAAACATGTGGAAAGCGGTCGCGCTGCCATCTCGAAAGGTAACCTGAAACTGGCCAAAAAGTTTGCCTTGAAAAATGTCAACCTGCTGAAAGACAAGATTTCAGAAGAAACACCATTGGTCGGTATCGAGCCTTCATGCATCCTCAGTTTCCGCGACGAGTATCCCGATTTGGTGCCTGCCGAACTTCGCTCCCAAGCCCAACAACTTGGTCGAAATGCCCTACTTTTTGACGAGTTTATCATGCGCGAAGTAGCAGCTGGTCGTATTTCTTCAGATGATTTCAAAACTGATGCTGCAGAAATCTGGCTCCATGGCCATTGTCACCAGAAAGCTTTGGTTGGAACAGAGAAGACTGTGCAGGCCTTCAAACTACTTTCGGGTGCCAAAGTACATGTCATCCCAAGCGGTTGTTGCGGTATGGCAGGTTCATTCGGTTACGAGAAAGAGCATTACAAGACTTCGTTGGCCATAGGTGAGATGGTACTCTTCCCGACCATTAGGAAAGCCATCGAAAATAACACAAACATCACACCTGTGATAGTTTCAGCTCCTGGCACTTCCTGCCGTCAGCAAATCCTTGACGGCACAGGAGTTCATGCCGTCCATCCCGTTGAAATCCTCTATCGTTGGGCGAAATAAACCAACAATTTTGGCGTTCTATGAAAAAGGACTATCTTTGCCTCGTTAAACCATAATAATATTAGTCATTATGAAAAGGCTATTCTTTCCAATCACAATGCTTCTATTGGTCTTTTTTGGTTGTAACCCAAAAGAGTCAAATGAAGTAGACGTTGAACCATATACTTTGAGTGACAGCTTGTTCATTGAAAGTGAGTATGGCGACGGGTATTCCTATTTCAACGTCAGTCTCGATTTGCCTGTCACCAACAACAAAACCTTGCGCAAAAACATCCTTCATTGGATGCTCTCCGACGAAACTGAAGACCATGTCAGTTACCTTCAAACGATGAAAGAGAATTTCTTTGAGGAAGACGGTAGCGAGCCTAGGTCGAACTACGAAGAAAACTTCAGCTTGTCAGAACAAACAGACGAGTATGTTACCTATACCACCGAAGGATTCCTTTATTCGGGCGGTGCCCATGAAATGCCTTGGTACAACGGCACGACTTTCAGCAAAATCGACGGTAGCATTGTTGGCTACGACCTGTTCGAAGATCCAGAACAACTTATTAAGATTATTGCAGAAAATATTGAAAACCAATATTTTTCAAAATATGTAGAAGATGATTTCTACTTTGAGCACGAAGATATAACCACGCTGCCTGAGAATGAGCCTTGGATAGAGACCGACAGTGTTGTGTTTTGTTACCAACCTTACGAAATCGCCGCTTTTGCCGCAGGAATGCCTTTGTGTAAGATTGCGCTATCCGACCTAAAACCCTATCTGAGCGAAAAAGGAAAAATGTTTCTCAAAGACAATTAAGCACCCATGAACAACTACTGCATTATCATGGCTGGCGGCATCGGTAGCCGTTTTTGGCCCCTCAGCAAGGACAACTATCCGAAGCAATTCCTCGATATCTTAGGCACAGGTAAGAGCTTTATCCGCAGCACTTACGAGCGATTCAGCCCAGTCATCCCCGATGAGAACTTCCTTGTGGTCACCAACAAGGCTTACAAGCAACTCGTTTTGGAGCATTTACCTATGCTCCGTCCCGATCAAGTGCTTTGTGAGCCTGCACGACGCAACACGGCTCCCTGCATTGCCTATGCAGCCTACCATATCCAAAGTCGCTGCCAAGATGCCAATATTGTCGTCACACCCGCCGACCATTTGGTAACTAATGAAATGGAATTTCAGCGCATTATTCGATTAGGATTTGACTTCTTGGCGAAAAACCAAAATGCCTTGATGACCATTGGCATCAAGCCGAGTCGACCAGAAACGGGTTATGGCTATATTCAAGTTCCTAAACAAAACACATTGCCTGAAGTAGTAAAGGTCGAAATGTTCAAGGAAAAACCCGACTATGATACTGCTGTGAAGTTTGTCTCAGAAGGCAATTTCTTCTGGAACAGCGGCATCTTCCTCTGGACCTTGGACGGCATCATGCAGGCGTTCAAGCAATATCTGCCCGAGATGGTTAAGGTTTTCGAAAAGGGTATCTACAACTTTGGCACACCCGAGGAACAAGACTTCATCAACGACCACTTTGTGGATTGCCCCAACATTAGTATCGACTACGGTGTGATGGAAAAGTCACCCGATACCTTCACCATCCCTGCGGACTTTGGATGGAGCGACATTGGTACTTGGGGTTCATTGTTTACCCACGCCAAAAAAGATGACAACGGCAATGCCAAACGCGGTAAGGTGGTCTCGGTCGACAATCGGAACACCATTATTAATATAGAAGAAGGCACAGAAGCCGTGGTGGAAGGTTTGGAAGACTATTTGGTGGCTTATCGAGACCATTCACTCCTCGTGTGCAAACTCAAGGATGAGCAACAGATCAAAGTTTGGATTGAAGGATTAAAATAAACTTGTATCCCGTGGAAAATCAGCCGCTTGTATCGGTCATTATGCCATGCTACAACATGGAGAAGTTTATCGCTTACACGATAGAATCGGTGCAACGGCAAACCTATACCCATTGGGAACTTCTCATCGTTGACGATGCTTCAACAGACAAAACGGCTGATATTGTCAAGAGTCATCAAAAACAAGACAATAGGATACATTTTTATGTCAAGCCCAAGCATTCAGGCATCGCTGACACGCGTAACCAATGTATTAAAATGGCCAAAGGCCGTTTTTTGGCTTTTCTGGATTCCGACGACCTTTGGCATCCTGAAAAACTGGAACAGCAGTTGCAATTCATGATGGAAAGAAATATTGGCTTCAGTTACTCAAGCTACGATTGTGTGGACGAAAAAGGCTATCCTTTGGAAAAAAGAGTCAAGGCCATAGGCAATCTTGACCATGACGCTTACATGCACAATACCATCATTGGCTGTTCCACCGTAATGATTGATACCACAATCATTAAAGAAGTCGTTGTGCCCAACTTTCGTACCAGCGAAGACTCAGCCACCTGGCTCAACATCCTGAAAGAAGGCTTCATTGCCTACGGAATCGATTCTTGTTTGACTTCCTATCGTATCCGCCAGCATTCGGCCAGTTCCAACAAGTTGAAGGCTGCTTCCGATTTGTGGAGAGTGTATCGGAAACAGGAAAAACTGTCTCTATTCAAAGCCATCGGCTGTTTTGTTAGTTATGCCTTCCACGCCGTAAAGAAACGCCTGTGATGAACGGATATGCCCTATATCGAAAGGCCTGGCGGTTTGAAGGAGCACCTCATTGCGAAACCCGATTGAAAGAAAAGGAATGGAAAGCTCTTTTGCAGCAAGGCGGTTTGCTGGTCAGAAACACCTACAATTTTGACTGTCAAGAAGAAACCTCGTTTTGGTATGTCATCAAAGACCAATTTGAAGGCTTGGAAAACTTGCCGTCGAGAGTGCGCAACAAGATCCGTCATGCATTCAATAGTTTTGAATACCGACTTATTCCTTTTGACACTTTAAAGGAAAACGGTTATCAAATTATTCAAGAAACCTATGCCGATTATGCCGTTCACGATAGAGAAATGAACCAAAAGGTCTTCATGGAATACTTGGACCAATGTCAAAAACAACACTTTGACTATTGGGGCATCTTCGACAAGGAGACACAACAAATGGTTGGGTTCTGCACCGTGACTTTATGGGATCAATGCTGCGAATATGGTGTGACAGGCATCCTTTCAAAATACAAGAAAGGAAGCTACTATCCCTATTACGGTTTATATCAGTACTTAAACCAGCATTATCTTGAAAAACAGCAATTTAAATATGTAAGCGACAGTGCCCGGACCATCACCGAACACTCGCAGATCCAAGAATATCTCTTTCAAAACTTCAACTTTCGCAAAGCCTATTGCCAATTGGAGGTTCATTACCGTTGGTGGATGAAGTTGGCAGTCAAAATGTTGTACCCATTCAGAAAAATCATACCTTTGCGGCGCGTTAAGGCAATTCTCAACATGGAGGCCATGCAGCGTGGAGAAAAATAAACACAAAATAGGGTTCTTCTTCAAGTGGTGCTTCGATCGCATTGTGGCACTAATTGGACTTATTGTGCTGTTTCTGCCTTTGCTGGTCATCGGCATTCTCATCAAAATTGACTCAAAAGGGCCTATGTTCTTTATGCAAAAACGCATTGGAAAGGACGGCAAGCCATTCAGAATCTGCAAGTTCAGAACCATGCATCATCAATCGGAAGGTGATACGGTCACCACAGCCGACGACCCTCGCATCACGCGCATGGGCCATTGGCTACGCCACAGCAAAGTGGATTGCCTTACCGAGTTGGTCAATGTTTTTATCGGACAAATGAGCTTTGTTGGTCCACGCCCCGATGTGCCCGGCTATGCCGACCAGCTGAAAGGTGATGACCGTCGCATTCTCCAACTCCGCCCAGGCATTACCGGCCCGGCAAGTATCAAGTACCGTGACGAGGAAGAACTGCTCGCCCAACAAGCCGACCCGAAGGCTTATAACGACAATGTCATTTGGCCTGACAAAGTGAAAATCAACTTGGATTATTTGGACAACTGGAGCTTTTTCGGTGATATCAAGTTGATTTTCAAGACCATATTATGATTTGCCATGAAAGAACAAAGCCGCATTGCCAACATCATCAATAGCAAGTATTATCCTTTGCTGTTGCTTTTGGTGTCTTTTGTTTTTGTGACTTTGTTTTCGCGTGCTACGTCGTTTCTTTATCTCTTCGAAGGTGCCGATCCATCCATTTTCAAGCAAATGGGTAGGGCTGTCCTTAAAGGTAAAACCCTATATATCGACTATTTCGACAACAAGGGCTGCCTGCTCTATTTCATACACGCACTTGGCCTTTGGCTCGGAGGCGATTTTGCCATTATGTTGATGCAAGTTGTTTCATTAATGGTGACGCTTTTTATCTGGGACAAGATGTTGGCCTTATACCGCACGGAAAAAGAAAGGGTGATTTCTCTATGTATTGCTTTGGTTATGCTCTTGTGTTTCTATGGAGCAGGAGACCAAACCCAAGAATGGTGTTTGCCTTTTATTTCTTATCCTTTGTTGGTTTATTTTCGCGCCTACAAGACAAGATCGGGAATCCGCCCGTTGCAGATGCTTCTCATAGGCCTTTGTTTCGGGGTCATTAGTTTTATCCAAATCAACAATGCATGTGCGTTTTTAGGTTTCATAGCCTATTTTTGGATACAATACTTGGTAAAAAAGGATTTCAAACAACTGTTTTCAAGTATTTTATGTTTCCTTTGCGGTTGGCTTGTCATAGCTTTTCCTTGCGTACTTTATTTCTACATTAGGGCAGGCTGGCATGGGGTTTATGAAATGGTTTATGCCATGTTGCTTTCCAACTTGGAATATATTGGAATTCAACAACATATGAAATTGTTTCATTGGTTACCATACGCATTGTTTATTCTTTCCTTCTTGATAATAAACATGCTTGGCTTGCGTAAACAAAAGGATATTTTGATCCCATTTCTTATCTCTTTATTGCTGTTCGTTGGAACCTTTGGCAGGTTATGCAATTCTTTTTATCTTATCGCCTTGTTGCCTTTGTGTGTTGTCAGTATGATGACCTTAGACTTAAAAGAGTTCAAAAAAGCAAAACTTACATTCGGAATAATTGCAATGGGTTGCGTTGCTTTTCTTGGGAGCATTTCTGTTTTCCATTTTGTAAACGACCTTCTTTTGCGCAAAGAAAAAGAGGTGGCCATCTATGAGAGTTTCCATCATTGTATTGAAAACATTCCTGCATCAGAAAGGGATTCCATCTTCAATTATAACTTGTTTTGGCATGGATACAGTATGATGGAACATGAAAAACTTCTCCAATGCAATAGGGTTTCCGTGGCCTATGATTTGCCGACTTTGATGAAAGAAGAAAACTCTAAACCCATGTTTTTGCCAAAATGGATTATGGTAAGTTCCGAATTGAAAATCTATGATTCTGATGCTTATTTTATCCTTAATAATTACGAACTAATCTCTCAATTCAACTATGACAGGCTCTATTTGAAAACTCCGAGAATTGGGAATGATTTCAATGTCTACTTTTACCGTCGCAAAGACTAAACCCGAACTTCGTAAGGATGACAAGACTTTAAAAAAGATGACAAGAGTTCTTTCTTTTCAAAAGCGACTTGCCACAATAAAAAAACCCCGTAAAAGTGGGGAACTTTTACGAGGCCAAAAAATTAATAACATGAAACATAAAAATTGCGCCCCCTTCAGGACTTGAACCTGAGACCCCCTGATTAACAGTCAGATGCTCTGACCAACTGAGCTAAGGAGGCTGCACAATGTCACAGAACTAATTCTCTGTTTTAGCTACGCTGAAATCTTTGATTCGGCGAAGCCAATCTTACGATTTGCGGTTGCAAAAGTACGGCTTTTTTCAATACTGACAATCTTTTTCGGATAATTTTTTTCAAATATTTTATATCTAACTGATAATCAGTATGAAAATTTAGTCACTTTAAACAGAGATTCCCAAAAGGGAATGGAGTTTTCATCTAATGGAACATGTGACGGTTAAGAACGTTTACCACCTTTACAATTTTCAACTGCCGTTATTTAGCTACAAAACAATCTCCATTCCCGCAGGGAATCTCTTTTTTCTTACCTTTGCACAAATTTTGAATCTTGAATCTTGAATCTTGAATAATAAATCCTTGAATCCACAATGAAAAAAATACTCGGAATAGGAAGTGCTCTGGTCGACATTCTGACCCAGATTCCCAATGAACAAATCCTCACTGAATTGAACCTGCCCAAAGGTAGTATGACCTATGTCGATGCCCAAACTTCGGTTGAAATCGGCAAAAAATTAGCCTATCTCGGCAATCAAATGGCTTCAGGCGGCTCGGCAGCCAATACCATGAGCGGTCTGGCCCAACTTGGCATCGAAGCGGGTTTTCTCAGCAAGATCGGCAAGGATGAAGTAGGCGAGTTCTTTGCAAAACAGATGACAGAAACTCATGTCAAGCCTCTGATGCTGAAGAGTGATACCCCTTCGGGGCGCGTTCAAGCTCTCGTCACCGCCGACGGTGAACGCACCTTTGCCACCTGTCTTGGAGCCGCCGCTGAAATGTGTGCCGACGACATCCAACCCGAACTTCTCCAAGGTTGGGACATCTTCTATGTGGAAGGCTATCTCGTTGCCAACCCAACAATGCTCAGAAAAGCCATCGAAACCGCCAAGGCCCAAGGTATGACCATCGCCATCGACTTGGCCAGTTACAATGTGGTGGAAGAGAGCCGCGACTTCTTGCTTGAACTTGTCAACAACTATGTCGACATTGTGTTTGCCAACGAAAAAGAGGCCTTTGCCCTTACAGGCATGGAACCCGAAGCCGCTCTGCATTATATCGCTGAGCGTTGCGACATCGCTGTGGTGAAAGTAGGCGCCAAAGGTGCTTTCGTTCAACGCGGCAATGAGGTCATAACCATTCCTCCTATGAAGGCTGATGTGGTTGACACTACTGGCGCTGGCGACATGTGGGCAGCAGGTTTCCTTGCCGGACTCGTCAAAGGCGAAAACTTGCAAAAATGCGGTATGATGGCTGCCATCGTGGCCAAAAACATCATCGAGGTGATGGGCGCCAAGATGGATGAAGCGCGGTGGAATATTATTCATAAGGCTATTTCTAAATTATGAATGCTGAATGCTAAATGCTGAATGGAGATAAGTTTCGTCATCGAATTGCGTAATTCAGCATTCCTAATTCAGCATTCCTAATTAATTTGTAGCATTATTGCTTAAGGTATCATTATATTTTGTACCTTTGCGCCCACTATAGTAATTTTCGCGAAAAGTAAATATTTAATAATTAGCTAGTTAGATAAAAATGAAGGAATTCCAGACAAAAGACATCCGTAATGTTGCCCTCATTGGCGCAGCAAAATCGGGTAAGACCATCCTTGCCGAAAACATGCTTTATGAA
>JAFRRE010000180.1 GCA_017428285.1 Bacteroidales bacterium
ACGAAGCCCCTAAAAGACCTCCTCAACAAATCCAACTTCAAAAATGTCAAAGAACAAATCGGAAATAGTGAACTGTTATTATTTAGTTGTTAAAAATTCTACAAATTAAATCGTCCAAATTTTTAGTGGACACTAATGATTCAAGTTATTAAATCAAAAATCCCAAAAAAGCAAATTCTGTTTTCCTTGACTGGGTTTTACGACCGCATTACTTTTGCTTTGAAACACTAACTCAAAAAGCAAAAGCCTATGCAAAACAAAAAACTTACATTACTGTTACTATGGCTTGGTCTGTTGACGCCAATCACATGGTGTGATGCCTCGGGCATTATTTCAAGTGACGGATATAGCCATATTGTTATCAAAGAAAGTGAAGTGCATTCTGAACCCAAAGGTTCTTCCATCCAAGCCTCCATTGACGGCCATGTCCTCACGGTGGTCTTTCTGGAAAACTTAGGTCAGGTTTCCATTGAGATTTCGAGGGTTCCTACTGGGGAAACCCAGATTCAGTCCACGCACACTCCCGACGGAGTGGAATTCTACATTTTCAGTACTGGTAACTTCATCGTCACATTCACCCTTCCCAATGGAGATGAGTATTACGGGGAGTTCAGTGTGACTGATTAATTATCTTATTCAAATCCAGCTAGTTCTAACAATTAAAAACAAACATCATGAAAAAATCATTTATTGTTTTTGCAACAATCGCCATTGCGATTTTTGCCGCAACCGCAGTTTCCTGCAAAAAAGACAAACAAGAAGAACCGACCAACAACGAACGTGTCGGTTTAAACACAAACACATTCACACCGCCTCAAGTAGAGGATATGAATGCCTATCTCAAGGATTTCAAAGAGAAGATGCAGACATCAAAAGAGGATGAGACCATGGGGCTTGCTGAGGCAGCATGGCATCTTTCCGGTGTGGCCAACTACGATTTCTGTAACGCCAATGTAGAATATACTGACATCCGCTTTGATACACTATTCAGTCATGTCGAAGTAAGTGGAGGAAAAGTAACACTTCTTGACATGGGAAAAACATATAAAGAAATATGGGGGAAAGTCGATTCCTTTTATCATGGGTTGGATTTGGAGGGGAAACACTTTCGCTTTATCGACGTCATAATCGCCAAGGATGGAACGGTTGTAATTCCTATTGTTACTACTTTTAATAAGTCAAGCAAATGGGTTGATGACACACTTTGGTATTTCCAGTTCGTCAATGACCCGGTTTATCTCTTAGAACTTGAACTTGACTTTTTTGGTGATACCACATATTATTCCAATTCAACCGCAATTGTCACACTGAATAGACTGCTTAACTTATTGCAAGGTAGACCGACAACGGCCAGTGGTGCAGCAAGATACTATTATACCGTGACAAGAAGCAAGACATTCTTATATACTCAATACATCGACCCCAAGGGTTCGCTTTTTCATAATGAATCAAGACTGTTTACTAACGATGGTGTACAAGAATGTCCACTCGACAGGGAGATTATGCTCTACCTACTTGATTCCTACCTGGGTCTTGGTCTTGGCGGACGAAATCCTGGAGAAGAAACTGTCACTTGGAATGTTGTGTTTAATTCGGAGAGGACTCAAGAATTCTACCATCATTCCTTGGACGTCCAATACGGTTTTATTATTCAAGGTACGAATCCCATTGATTATTGATAAGTTAATACTGCTATTATGAAAAGAGTTTTTCTATTGGCACTTCTTTCATTGGTGACCACATCGCTTTTTGCGCAGTATTACATGGATCTCATAGACAACCAAGGCAACCGCACCCAGACCTACCCGAAAGTCACGAATATAAATCCCGAAGTTCAATCCATGGTGGATCAGGTGGATACCGCCAATCTCTACAATAGCATCGCATGGATGCAGCAGTTCATTCGCGATGCCTATTCACCAGAGGCGTTAATTGTGCAGAACTGGCTTGTCGAACAATTTGAGACCCTAGGGTTGGAGCCGTCTGTGTTTTATTTCTACGTTGATTACCCCACATTTGATACTCTAGATGCGGGCAACGTCATCGCTGTTCAACGGGGGACAAAGTATCCTGATGAATATATCATGGTCTCTTCGCATTACGATCATCCAGACGGTCCCGGAGCCGATGACAATGCTTCGGGTACCGCCGGGATGCTGGAAGCAGCGAGGATTTTAAGCCAGTATGAATTCGACCGCTCGATAATCTATGTCAGTTTTAACTTGGAAGAAAACGGAAAGTATGGAAGTTTCGAATACACAGAGGAATGTGCCCGACAGAACATGAACATCATCGGAGGTTTTAATCTGGATATGCTTGGATGGTATCCTCCAGAGCTTGACACCATCAAGATGTACACTGCGTGCTATCATCTCACCAGAAACTTGTACGATTATTACACTTCGGTTGCCAACCTGTATTTGCCTGAAACCCCCACGCTTTGGTTGACACAGGGTGAGGAAAGAAGGGGCGACCACGCAAGTTTACATTTATACGAATATCCCGCTATCTATCTAGGCGACATTGAGTATCTTGACGAGCACCCCAGTTACCACAGCCCTGGAGACACCATCGGAAATGGCGTGAATAATTTCGCTTTGGCGAAGGCTTTTGTTCAGGCTACAATCGCTGCAACCGCCGAGTTGGCTAACGGCAATCTTCCGCCCCAGCACCTTGCCGCCACTTGTGATGCTTCGAACATTTATGTTAGGTGGGATGCTGCAGAATATGCCGATCATTACAAGTTGTTCAAAGACGACGAATTGATCGCAGAACTCACTGAGTCTCAATTTGAGGACGGGGATGCCAATGACGGCCAACTGCATGACTACTATGTCACAGCGGTGATGTCTGACGGTACTGAGAGCAATCCTTCCAATCACGACTTGATGCAGGTGACGCCACCACTGACACTTCCTTTCTATAACGGTTTTGAAGAAAACACCGACGGTTTGCGTTTTTATGATACTCTTTGGATAAGAAAGGACGATGTGTTGAAAAACCTGTGTGAAAGCAATCAACAGCGAAATGATTACTTCACATATGCTGAATCACAATGGTTCTCCATTCCTTCCAACGCTCCCGACGCTACCTTGTCATTTTACCGTAAAAAACTGTTTCCTTTCGATTATCTTCCTAGTAGTTATCATCATTTCATCGTGGAGGCCACTACCGACAGGGTCCATTGGCACAAGCTTGCACTAGTGAAAAGAATTGATGGCTATAATCTTGTAAAAGAAGTCTCGCTTCGTGATTTCATAGGTGAGCCATACCTGCAAGTGCGTTTTTTAATAGAGATGCTTTTGAACGTACCCACTCGAGAAGAAAACAACCCGGACCGGAGCTCCTTTGTGGAGATAGATGATTTTACAATTGATTTTTCAAGCGTTTCTGTTCCCGAACACGTCCAATTTACACCTTTTTCCTGTCTTGAGGTATATCCCAATCCAGCCCATACAGGTTTGGAGGTAAGAACAGATGTGAATGACGCATATCCTTTGGCTGTTTACAACCTTTGGGGAATAAAAGTGATGGAAATACCGAACTTCCGTGACGGTAGTCTCGACGTCTCTCCTTTGCCCGATGGAATGTATTTTGTTAAAGCTACCAAAAATGGCAAGTCCATCGCCAAAAGAATCGTGAAGCAATAGTTCGCTTTTTCTGATGATTAGTTTTCAGAAATCCCGTCAGCAATGGCGGGATTTTTCTTTGTTATTAATTATAAATAAATTAATTATAATAATTTCAATAAATATGATTAATAATTAAAATATAGTATTATCTTTGCTGGCGGAATGAAAATTATTTATTAACTTTGCATCATAAAACATGAAGAATATGAGCCAAGAAAAAGAAAAACAAACGAGGAAAAGCTTCTTCATAAAGCTGTTGGAGGACAAAAAAGCAATGAGGGAATGTATTCAGAATGGAGGTGATGTGACTAAAACAGCTGAAGAACGTGGAATCAAACTCGCAACGCCATTATGATTGGAGTCAAGATGGTTTAACTTATACGTTTGTTACAAAGGACGATATTGTTTATCGAGCCTATTTTGAAGATATATCCGTTTACTATCCCCAGTTTCAAAACACTTTTTCGTTTAATTTGGTGTCGGAAAACCCTAAACCGCATCAGGTCGATTTTAGGATTTCCAAAACCGTTGCTGAAATCCTGAATTGTTTTTTCCAAAAAAAGGAAAATGCCATGATAATGGTGTGTGACTCGTTGGATGGTAAATTAATTCTTTTTTTGAGTTATTAAAAACGGATTTATATCAAATCGGTTTTTGATGTTGACGTAATTGAATAATCTTTCTAACTTTGCGGCATGACATCTTCTGCTATAGTTATCGGAATCATCTATGTGTTGGCGCTGACCACCAGCATCGTGCCGTTGGCTGTAGGGCTTGAACCGAAAGGGGAGAGCACGCCTTCCAGGCAGTTGCTGGTGGCCTTGGTGTTTGCCGCCACTCAGGCGCTGATGGCCTTTCTGGGTTACCTGCTGGGCAAAGCGATCGACTATCTGTTCGGTGACCTGCTGCCGTATCTTGTCTTTGCCATGATGCTCGTGGTGGCAGTCAAGATGATTGTGGATTCCATGAAAGTGCTGAAAGCGAAACGGTTGTACGCCTTTACCTCCAACTGGGGATTTCTGCTGCTGGGCATCCTCTCTGCCATAAACACCTTCCTGCTGGGCCTCTGTTGCGAGGGTTTTATGCCTTTCGGCCCTTGGTATTTCCTCGCCATCGCCGTGGCAGGTTTCCTCTGGGCAATGGCCTTTGTCAGAGTGAAATATACCCCAAAACAACTTCGCAATACCAGTTTCATCGAGTTCTCCGGTGCGGTGTTTCTGGTAATTGTGGCCATTCTTTATCTTTTCACTGACTTAATTTAATGAAAATGAAACGTTTGCTGTTTGTTGTCGTTGCTTGTGCTTGGGTTGTTTCGGCGATAGCCCAACCACCGGCGAATTATTACAATGCCGCCAATGGATTGACAGGCGATCAACTGAAAGTGGCGCTGCACAACATCATCAAAGGGCACACTTCCATCTCTTACAGCCAGATCTGGAACGCCTTCTGGAGCACCGACAACAAAGGCAACGGCGTGGTGTGGGACATGTATTCCGACCGCCCCAACGGTACCCCGCCTTATACATACGCTCTCGGACAGGACCAATGTGGTAGCTACAACAGTGAGGGCGACTGCTACAACCGTGAGCACTCGTGGCCCCAGAGCTGGTTCAACGACCAAAGCACCCCGCGTACCGACATGCACCATATCTTCGCCACCGACGGCTATGTGAACAACCGCCGCTCCAACTATCCCTTCGGAGAAGTGGGATCGGCCAGCTGGACCTCGCAAAACGGCTCCAAACTGGGCTCTTGCAAAACGCCCGGCTATTCGGGGACGGTGTTCGAGCCCATCGATGCCTATAAAGGCGACTTTGCCCGAGCCATCATGTACATGAGTGTGCGCTATTATGGCGAAGACAGCGGTTGGGGTAGCAGCGACATGACCTCGAAATCAGTGATCAAACCTTGGGCCATCGCCTTGCTGCTTCGCTGGAACAAACAAGATCCGGTGAGTCAAAAGGAAATCGACAGGAACAATGCTATCTATAATGATTATCAGCACAATAGGAATCCTTTCGTGGATCATCCAGAGTATGCTGATATGATCTGGGATCCCTCATGGACCCTAGAAGAAAACCAAGAACAAGCCCATGCAGATGGTATGGTAGTGTATGACCTTACGGGACGGAAATTGTTTCAATCCAACATCAACAACGAGGAAGAAGCCATCGCATCTATGAAAAGCAAACTAAAACAAGGATGCTATATGCTGCTCCTGCTTGACGGAAATCGTGTGGTAACTCGTAGGAAATTGTTGGTTAATTAAAAATAATTCTCTAACTTTGCGAGCATATTAATTGCAAATTTTCGCAACCATGATATGCTTCTTCCATTCTGGAAATCAACGTGTTATAGCCGTTGATGCCGTATCAGAACTTTCTTCCGAACAGCTTTCCCGTCTCTCATGGCTCTTTGGCAAGGCCACCATGGCCAAGACCAAGAGCATCAAGGGGTTCTTCGTCGGCCCCCGACGTGAGATGATTACGCCATGGAGTACCAATGCCGTGGAGATTACCCAAAACATGGGCATCGAAGGCATCCGGCGCATCGAGGAATTCCATGAGGTAGCCTCGAAAGACGCCCCATTCGATCCGATGCTTCAGGCCATGTACCATAACTTGGACCAAAAGGTCTTTACCGTGAACCGCAAGCCGGAGCCAGTGCTACATATCGACGACATTGCCGCCTACAACCAGAAGGAAGGTCTGGCACTGAGCGACGAGGAGATTGCCTACCTCAACGGCATTGCCGAGAAGATCGGGCGGAAGCTGACCGATAGTGAGGTTTATGGCTTCGCCCAGGTCAACTCGGAACATTGCCGCCACAAGATCTTCAACGGCACCTTCATCATCGATGGCCAAAAGAAGGGCAGCTCTTTGTTCGCGTTGATCAAAAAGACTTCCGTGGCCAATCCCAACCGCCTGGTGTCGGCTTACAAGGACAATGTGGCGTTCATCTTGGGCCCAAAAGTAGAGCAATTTGCCCCCAAGGGCCAGTGCGAGGCGGACTATTTCCAAGTCAAGGACATGGACACCATCATCTCCCTGAAAGCGGAGACGCACAACTTCCCGACCACCGTGGAGCCTTTCAACGGTGCCGCCACTGGAACGGGAGGAGAGATTCGTGACCGTCTGGCCGGTGGCCAGGGTAGCCTTCCCTTGGCGGGTACGGCTGTCTATATGACCTCGTATCCCCGTACGGAAGACAACCGTAGCTGGGAACAGGGGGCAGCACCTCGCCAGTGGCTTTACCAGACCCCTGAGGAGATCCTCATCAAAGCCTCCAACGGTGCCTCTGACTTCGGCAACAAGTTCGGCCAGCCGCTGATCAACGGAAGTGTGCTGACCTTTGAACATCAGGAGAAGCAGACCCTGGGCTACGACAAGGTGATCATGCTTGCGGGCGGCATCGGCTTCGCCAAGAAAGCAGACGCCAAGAAACTGAAACCCGAACCGGGCGACATCATCGTGGTGCTGGGCGGCGACAACTATCGTATCGGCATGGGCGGTGGCGCAGTCTCCAGCGTGGATACCGGACAATACAGCAACGCTATCGAACTCAACGCTGTGCAGCGCGCCAACCCTGAGATGCAGAAACGTGTGAGCAACGTCATCCGCGCCATGGCCGAGATGGGCAAGAACCCCATCCGCAGCATCCATGACCACGGTGCCGGAGGCCACCTCAACTGCCTCTCCGAACTCATCGAAGACGCCGGCGGCGTGGTCTATGTCGATAACCTACCTGTGGGCGACCCGACCCTCTCCGACAAAGAGATCATCGGCAACGAGTCGCAAGAACGCATGGGCCTGTTGGTGCGAAAGAAAGACCTTGAGCTGGTACGCAAGACTGCCGAACGCGAACGTGCGCCTTACTACGAAGTGGGTGAGGTGACGGGCGACAAACGCCTGCGTTTCGTCCGTAAGGAAGGCGAGGCTCCCATCGACTTGGCGCTGTCCGACTTCTTCGGAAGTGCGCCCAAGACCGTGCTTCAGGACCAATCCAAACCCTATCGTTTCAAAAAGATCAGCTATACCAAACGTGACTTCCACAAATACCTGGAGAAGGTGCTGCAACTGGAAGCTGTAGCTTGCAAGGACTGGATCACCAACAAAGTCGATCGTTCCGTGACCGGCCGTGTGGCCCAGCAGCAGACCGTGGGTGAGGTGCAGTTGCCTTTGGCCAACTTGGGCATCAGCGCCCTCGACTATCAAGGCGTTCGTGGCGTGGCCACTGCTTTGGGACATGCCTCCATTCCCGCCTTGATCGATCCGGCCGCGGGCTCCAGACTCTCTGTTTCTGAGGCGCTGACGAATCTCGTTTGGGCCCCCATCGAAGGTAACCTCCAAGGGGTCTCGCTGAGCGCCAACTGGATGTGGCCTGCCAAGCAGGAAGGTGAGACCGCCCGTCTCTATCAGGCGGTGAAAGCCTTGAGCGACTATGCCATCGCCTTGGGTGTCAACGTGCCTACGGGCAAGGACTCGCTCTCTATGACTCAGAAATATCCCGACGGGCAGAAGGTGGTGGCTCCAGGAACCGTTATCGTCTCCGCCGTCGGCGAGGTGAGCAACATCCGTCAGACAGTACGTCCCGTGATGAAGGGCGACATGGACACGGAGCTGCTTTATATCGACTTTTCCAGCGACGGCTTTGAATTGGGCGGCAGCAGCTTCGCCCAAGCCATCGGTGCCGTTGGACAAAAGACCCCCGACGTCAAGAGTCCCGCCTACTTCAAGAAAGCCTTCAACGGCGTCCAACAGCTGGTAGAGGAGGGACTGGTGCTGGCAGGGCATGATGTCTCCGCCGGTGGCTTGATTACCACCTTGCTGGAGATGAACTTCGCCAATACCGAATTCGGCATGGACCTCAACATGAAGGACTTCGACAAGGTGGACTTCACCTCGCTGTTGTTCTGCGAGAAGCCCTCCGTCGTGCTTCAGGTGGCTGGTGATGGCGCTGCCAAGAAACGGCTTCGTGAACTGGGTGTACGCTTCAAAGTCATCGGCAAGCCTTGCCAAAAACGCCGTCTGACCATCCGTCATGCCGGCATGGACCATCTCTTCGAGATCGACGAGTTGCGCGATATGTGGTTCAAGTCATCTTACCTGCTCGACCGCAAGCAAAGCGGCGAGCGCAAGGCCTTGGAGCGTTTCCAAAACTATAAGCACCAGTACCTGCACTATAGCCTCGGCCATGGCTTCACTGGCAAGGCCAAGGATCTGGGTATCAAGATGAACCGTCGCAAGAAGTCGGGTATCAACGCCGCCATCATCCGTGAAAAGGGATGCCAGTGCGACCGTGAGATGGCTTACGCCCTGTACCTGGCAGGTTTCGATGTGAAGGATGTCACCATGACCGACCTGAGCAGCGGCCGTGAGGACCTTACCGATGTGAACATGATCGTGTTCGTGGGAGGCTTCTCCAACTCCGACGTGCTCGGCTCCGCCAAAGGCTGGGCTGGTGCCTTCCTGTACAACGAGAAGGCCAAGAAGGCGCTTGACGACTTCTATGCCCGTGAGGACACGCTGAGCCTTGGCGTCTGCAACGGCTGCCAGCTGATGATGGAACTCGGACTGGTTTATCCTGACCATGAGGAGCATCCCATCATGAAGCACAACGACTCCCATAAGTTTGAATCCGCCTTCCTGAATGTGGAAATTGCCCAGAACGAAAGCGTGATGCTGAAATCGCTTTCCGGCAGGCGTCTGGGGGTCTGGGTCGCCCATGGCGAAGGCAAGTTCTACTTCCCCTATTACCGTGACAAATACAAGATCGTGATGACCTACGGCCAAGAGAAATATCCAGGCAACCCGAACGGCAGCGACTGGTCAGTGGCAGGCATCTGCTCCAACGACGGCCGTCATCTGGCCATGATGCCGCATCTGGAACGTGCCTTCCTGCCTTGGCAATGGGCCTTCTATCCCGATAACCACAAAGATGACGAGGTCTCACCCTGGATCGAGGCCTTCGTGAATGCCCGCAATTGGGTTGAAGCAAACAAAAGGTAAACATTATGCTGAATAAAGAGAATGTAACAGAAGTATTGAAGGATGTCATATACTTCCCCAAAGGCGACAACATCATCGCCTTGAACATGGTTGACAACCTGATGGTCAACGAAAACGGCATCCGTTTTGATTTGATTGTAGAACACAAAGACGATCCGAAGAATGAGATCCTGGTCAACGCAGCCAACCGCACGTTGAAGGGCGTCTTCGGAGAGATCGACATCGATATCAAGGTCAAGGAGGAAGAGACCGCACTTTCCAAGGTGAAGCACATCATCGCTGTGGCTTCGGGCAAGGGCGGTGTGGGCAAATCCACTGTGGCGGCCAACTTGGCGGTGGCCCTGGCCCGTGCCAACCAACGCGTGGCTTTGGTGGATGCTGACATCTATGGTCCCTCGGTGCCGAAGATGTTCGGCGTGGAGGATGAGCGTCCCGCTTGTTTCGAACGTGACGGCAAGACCGTGATGATGCCTATTGAGAAATACGGCATCAAGCTGCTTTCCATCGGTTTCTTCGTCGATACCGACCGTCCGCTGATCTGGCGTGGCCCCATGGCTACCAGCGCCTTGAACCAGTTGATGAACGACACCCTTTGGGGTGAGATCGACTGGATGGTGGTCGATATGCCTCCTGGCACAGGCGACATCCAGCTAACCTTGGCCCAGCAGTACCATGTCACGGGATCGGTCATCGTCACCACGCCCCAACAGGTGGCCTTTGCCGACGTGCTCCGTGCGGCCATGATGTTCAAGGAAGAGGCACTGCAGATCCCGCTGTACGGCCTGGTCGAGAACATGGCCTATTTCACGCCTTCCGACATGCCTGAGAAGAAATACTACATCTTCGGCAAGGAGACCGGAAAGCAGTTCGCCGAGCAACTGGGCATCCCGTTGCTGGGGCAGATTCCTATCGTGGAGAAGATTGCCGAAAGCGGTGACCAAGGCACGCCCTTGGCACTGGATGCCGATTCGCCGGTCACCAAAGCTTTTGACGCCATAGCCCAATCTATTCTAAATTCCTAATTGTCAGCGTTATGGAAAAGGAGTTGATCGAAAAAAGAGTAAAGAACATCTTGGAGCAGGTGAGGCCCTATCTGCAGCAAGATGGCGGCGATGTGAACTTTGTGGAGCTGACCGACGACCTTGTTGTATTGGTGGAGCTCACCGGTGCGTGCGGCAGCTGTCCCTACAGCACCATGACCCTGAAAAACGGCATTGAGAGCGTGATGAAGAAATCCATCCCCGAGATCAAGTCGGTGGAGCAAGTTAAAGACTAATAATGACATGCGTCACACCAGTCTCCTCATAGCGCTTGTCCTTGCGGCTCTCCTCGGCTTTTCGCAGCAGGTGGAGACGGCCCGTTTTGAGCGTGGGCGCTTGGGTGACGGCAGTGCGTTCCATTTCGAATCCTTCCAAAAAGACGGCGGATTGGTGGTCTATGCGACCGATAAGACCGACGAGGACAACAACCGGCTCTGGGATTTCATTCGTCTTGACACCAGCCTGTATGAGTTGCGGAGCGACTTGATCCCTTTGCCCGGCAAGATGTCGTTGCTCGGTTCGGGAAGCTCGCGCCAATGGGCGGCATTTGTCTTCGTGGGTGACACCAAGCACCGTTACGATTCCGTGCCGTTGGCCGTGGTGACCTATCACCGCACCGACCAGTCGTACGCCACTTTCTTCGACGTTTTGCCCGATCGGTCCACACCGCTGTCGTTGGCTGTACTCAACAGCACCTTGATGTTGGCGGTGAACAGCAAGGACGGGAAAGGCTTTCTGACGCAGTACAACTTGGACAGCCATGTCCAACGCACCATCACCCCGATGATGGACGACGACATGGTTTTGTTTCAGTTTTCCGCGATTCCCGAGCGACAACGTTTCGTGCTGGCAGCTCGAGGTTTCGTGGAGAAACGTTACAGATACACGACGTTTTTTGTCTATACTGAAAACGGCACCTTGCTCCAGACCCATCGTTTCGACAATGGAGAGAACGCTGCGTTAGGCCGGATGTGTTTCGGGTTCGACGATGCGGGGCAGTTGGTGGTGTATGCCACGTTGGAGCGGGAACGCAACAAGAAAGTCGATGTGGAGGGCGTGACCCGAGATTTCGATCGGATGGCGGTAGGGGTGACCTGGGTGAAGTTCGCCACAACGGGGACGCTCAGCAAGACCTTTCTTTTCAAGAACCTTCCTAACATCGACAAGGCGTTGACGGCTTCGGACCGTTTGAAGGTGAAAGAGGAGCTGTTGAAGATGCAACGTGGCAAGAAGAAGGAAAAGGGCGAGATTACCTTTCAGTTCCTTTCGCCGCGCTTGGTGGATTTTGGTGGAAACCATGTCTTTGTGGCCGAGGCTTTCCAGCCCCTTTTCCACACGGAGACTCGGATGGACTACTATGGCTATTACCGGGCATATCCGATGTATTATACCGTTTTTGACGGCTATGACTTCTTCAGCGAGATCTTGATGGCCTTTGACGATGAAGGAGAGTTGCTTTGGCATCAGGCGGTTCGGTTTGAGAACGACTTGAGCGATGAGTTGTTTGCCCATGCATTTGAGGCGGTGGCCCATGACGAGTTGGTGGTGGTGTCGCCCAGACGTAACGTATTGCGTTACGAGGTCTTTGATGTGGACGGTGCTTCGTTGCTTGACCAGCACAGCCTCACGATGGACTATCTCCATGCCGATGACAGTTTCGAGGACGAGTACAACATGGGGGTTATCCACTGGTTTGGCGATCGTTTTTTGGTTCACGGTTGTCAGATTGTGCGGAATCCTTCGCTGCGTGTGACGCGTCGAGGGGTGTATTATGTGCAGAAGGTGGAGTATGAGTGAATGCGGAATTAGGAATGCGGAATTAAGAATAAGAAGAGAAAAGAATTAGAGATGAAGAATATAACTTATACGAAGACGGGGGACAAGGGTACGACCTCGTTGATTGGGGGCAAGCGGGTCCCGAAGTATGACGATCGGGTAGAGGCTTACGGCACGGTGGATGAGTTGAGTGCTTACATTGGTGTATTGAATGACTTGGAAGGAGTCAGTGAGGAGATTCGTGCGGTTTTGGGTGTGATACAGCAGAAGTTATTCACATTGGAGTCGCATTTTGCTTTGGACAAGTCGTCGGAGGTCAGTAAGATGATTCCGTTGTTGGAGGATACCGATGTGGCGTTTTTGGAGGGTCATATTGACGAGATGAATGCGGTGTTGCCAGAGTTGCGAGCTTTTGTGATTCCCGGGGGCAACCTGAGGGCATCGGTGAGTCATGTTTGTCGCACGGTGTGTCGCCGGGCGGAGCGTCAGGGATGGCGTTTGGCGTCGCAGGAGGAGGTGGACGAGGTTGATTTGCGTTATCTGAATCGGTTGTCGGATTACTTCTTTGTGTTGGCCAGGTATTTTGATTATCTTTCGAGTGGTGATGAAACCTATTGGGAGACAAAGAGTTAAATATTGAAAAAATATTTTTCAAAAACCCTTGACAATTTAATTAGATGGTGTAATTTTGCACCCTCAAATTAAAGACCGAAAAGTATGTATTGGACATTGGAATTGGCCTCCAAGTTGGAAGACGCTCCCTGGCCGGCAACACGAGATGAGCTCCTTGATTGGGCATTGCGAACTGGAGCACCGCAAGAAGTGATTGAGAATCTTCAGGAGATTGAAGACGAGGGTGACGTTTACGAACGCATAGAGGACTTATGGCCCGACTATCCTACGAAGGATGATTTCTTCTTCCACGAAGATGAGTACTAATTATCAACTAGCTGAAAATCAGTTAAATAAAGAAGACTCTTAGGTTAACTAAGGGTCTTTTTTTATGCCATTTTTGGCTGATTTTTGGCCTTTTTTCGCGAAAAGTTTACCTATAGTTGTACATAATTATTCCTTTTTTCTAAGAAGATGAATAGTAGGAATTTTAGAGTGTAAATTATTGGTAATGAATTAATTTGGTTTAAAAACATGGGTTAACTTATTTTTCGAAGGCTTTCAGCAAATAATTGGCATTTTTTTCGGATATACTAATAATTTGTGATAATGATTAAAACCATCTGAATGCTCTTTTGTGTCATTGGGTTATTGAATCAACCCAATCACTTTCTCGATGAAAGTCTCGGTCAAGGCAATCCGGTGCTCGGTGTCCTCCTTGGTGGCGTAATACGTGCAATTGTAATCGCTTTTTTCACGCAGTGTCTGAAGTTGCGAATAAAAAGCCCCTTCTTCCTTGGTTAAAATACCTGTCTTGACATAATACTGATGAAGCATTACCACGGCACCCTGATGGGTCCCAACGGGATGTTCGTCGTTGATCAACAACGCACTCACCGCGTGGAACGCCGCATAGTACAATCTATTGGCTATGTTATCCCAAAGGCCAGCCTGGCGAAGAACCTCAATCTCTGCAAAAGTTCTTCGAGCTTTCTCAACCTCCAAACTGACGATGATCTTCCTTTCTTCTTTGTTTATGCTCATACCAATAGGATTTTGTCTTGTTCAACGTTTTTATAATAGGGTAAAAAGCGCAAGGCGTCCCATTCCTCCTGTGAATAGGTCTGTATGCTGAAATACTCGCCCAAGTCAAATCCTAGCTCCATGATGGGGTAGGCGATATTTTGAAAATCCTCCGCTTTCTGCGGACGGTTGAGCAGAATAAGTAGATCCCAATCCGAATCCTCATGGTAATCCCCACGGGCACGCGAACCATAGAGCAACAGGTGCGCGTCCTTGGGCAGAATCTGTTTGCCCAGCTGCTGGATTTGGAAAAGAATGTCGGTGTAACTCATGGCGTTATCAGGTTTACAATCGCAAAGGTAATAAAAAACCTTGAAACACAGGAGAAGATTTTCTAGATACGAAACATTAAACGGGCGGAAACTTCAAAATAATACAAGTTTCCGCCCGTTTTGTTTTAAGTCGAACCCAGTGCGGTGGATGGCTCTTGCCCTTTTTCCAAAGGCTGTTGATGGCCTTGGCCATGTTGGCAGGGTGGATGCTCCTTGTCCCCGACAGGTAGGTCTCTTTCCATTCCTTGGTTACCCCGGCGTGGGTGACCAGGTAATTGTCGCCTATGGCGTATGCCACACCGTGGAACAGCCATTCCGAGGCGGTGAACAGCTGCTGTATCCAGAAAGCGTTTACTTCGTCATATCGGCTGTTGCGTTCGGAGATGCTGGGAAAGAAGTCCATGTCATGGTTGCCGTATAGGAGCACCGTGTTTTTCCTATGCTTCCTTTTGTATTCGACAACCTCCATGAAGTTCCGCTCCAGATCTTCGATGTTGAGATCCAGATAGGGGTCGAAGTAGTCCCCGACGAAGACGTTGATACTGCCCTCGTCAACGAGACGTTTCCAAGAGTCTTGTCCGTGGATGTCACCGATGTTGTTGAAGGTGGGCATGGGTTGATTTGCTATTGTTGATGGCAAATATAGCGGTTTATTATAACGATAAGAAGCTGATTCCTCCCTTTTCACCAACTACATACATCGCGGATTTCAATACATCGTCTTTGTCGGTCAGATTATCGACATAAAGAGGTTTGCCCATAATGAAGTGCTTGCATAAAAACGTGTCGCCGACCTGCCATTTCGAGTTTTCCGTTTCGGCGACTTCAAACTTTTGATTTCCAAGGTATTTCAATGTACTTTTCCTGTTGGGCTTCCATGTGATTCGCAAGGTATCGCCAATACTCAAATCCTCTGCGTTGATTTCATCGCCTTTGAAATCCCCCGATCCGCTGCCTTCCAATAGGCGCAAGTGTTCAAGGTAGGCGTTCCAGTTTCCATAACCCAAAAATCTCGACAGGACATCCAAGGTGTAAAGCCGGATGAAGGATTCCTCGTTCGTTTTGTCATATCCGAACAGCCGTTTCAGGGTTTTGGCGTTGATGGCTGACTGCGGCAGCTTGGCCTTGATGTCCTGCTGTAACTGGTTGAAGTCGCTGGGTGACAAGGTCTTATCCTTCATTCCGGCGGCTTCTTTTATATCCTCACGCAGATTGTCAAGCTCTTTTGTGTTTCTTGAAACGGAAGTGGTAGCCATACAACAAAATTAGTTTACAAAAATACAAAATTGTTCGGTTACAGCAAAAAATAAACTATTTTTGCAAAAACAAAATCACTATGGCAGAGGGTTTTACATCGGGTTCGTTCGGGGAGATGGCAGATGGCTTTGATAAGTTCCATGATTATCAGCGGATGCCATTCCAAGGGGCGGGCTATAGTGTGTTATATACGGTGCTGAGCGGGGAGCGTAAACTGTTTCTGAAAGCCTTGAACCAGGAGCAGGGAGTCTCGGCTGAGCATCTTGCGAGGTTGCGGCGTGAATACAGGATCCTTGAACAACTGTATGGCAATGAGCATGTTGTAAGGTGCATTGGTTGGCGTGAGGATGCCGAAGTAGGGCCTTGCATTGTCATGGAATACATTGATGGTGAGACGCTGACTGACTACCTGAAAGCCAATCCCTCAAATAAAGAGAAGAAACGCATTCTCAATGAATTGCTTGATGCCCTGGCTTTTATCCACAAGCATCAAATTGTACACAACGACTTGAAACCCGAGAATATTCTCGTTACCCGTAACGGGCACAATGTCAAATTGATAGACTTCGGCTATTCCGATGGCGATTCCAATATTGACAAAGCCACAGGCGGAACAAAAGCCTTTGCTTCTCCTGAATTGTCCCGTCAGGAAACGACGGATGTCACGAGCGACATTTATTCCTTGGGCTTCATTATCAAGGCGTTGTTCCCCCATCGTTACGGTTCGGTTGTCCGCAAATGCCAGTACCAAGAAACCGAGAAAAGGTATCAACGTGTTTCGGAAGTGGGCAAGGCTGTTGGCTGGCGTGACCGTGTGAAATGGCTGGCGTTGGCGGCTTTGGTTGTTGCTGTGGCGGTATGGACTTGGCCACGCCAAGAAACCAAAACGGAACAGGCCATACAGGTTGAAACCCCGCCGCTGCTGAATTTGGACTCCATCCATCAGGTCTATCAGTCGTTGTATGACCAGTGCGAGGATGCCTTAACGACCGACATAGCCGACAGCAGTCTGAAATACATTGAATTCGCCAAGTTTCACATCTACGACTTTTCCAATGGGATGAAAGCGAAATACCTTGAAATGATACCCGAAGATGACGACTTGCAACGTGTTTTTGTAAACGACTACACCACCGAATACGGAAGGTTGTTTACCAAACTTGAAAGTTTGTGCGCTCCTCTGCCATCGTTTTATCAGGTGGTGAATGACGACGCTCTTTTGCGAGAGTTGGAGGCAGCATATAAAACAGGGCTTGACAAGCAGATGGAAACCCAACTACGACTGAACGAGATGTCCCGGCAGAAATTTCAGGAAAACTGATTCTTTATCCTCTTCTAATAAGTACCGAAAAGTACCAACATTAGTATTGCGAAATCCTCTACTTTTGTAACGGGAAATGCAGTGTCGGTTTTTTTGGAGCAAAGTCGCATTTTTTTCATTGCGGAATGAAATAATGAGTATATTTGCAATCAGAAAATATCGGTAGCGATACCACCTGTCTGAAAGTGAGAATCTCGCAAATTTGAACGAAACAAGGCAGGACGGATGCGCTGCGTGCCCATAAAGCACGCACTGCTTTCCTTATCTTTGTTTCGGGCAATGCGAGAGCCTTCACTTCAAGATAGGATTGGGGTGCGGGCTTTTTTTGTCCTCTTTCCCCAGCGCAATCATTGCAGCGGAAGCCGAAAAGCTGAGAGAGAGTAGGCGAAATAAAAAGTTGCGCCCGGCACGAAATTAGGGCATAAACCAATGGCTTGGGATTCAAGATACTTTGAAGTCGGAGTGGCTAAGATTGTAAACGGTAATGTTCAACTTTTGCTGCCCCATGGTTATTATGAGACCGTTTATGTCGGCAATGCCGTGGCCGCCAGATGGCAAGGCGATTATTTGATTGTCGAGTTGTCGAACGGACAAATCCGCAAGTATGACAGCAAGAGCAGTTATACGTATCTATCCAGATGATTAAAACAGCGGAAGCCGAAAAGCTTTTAGAGTAGGCGAAGAATTGGAAGTTGCGCCCGATGACGTATTTAGGGTATAGAGAAATGAAAGCATTAAGTTTTATTATTGCCGCGATTGCTCTGATCGCCGGAGGTGGAATTTATGTGGCTCTCGATATGCCTATTTTGGGTATTATTGTCGCTGCTGTAGGTCTTTTTATTTCAGTGAAAATCGGAAAGAATTCTTAATAAGCATACAAGAAGTTGCGCACGACACGAAGAAGTGTTTAATACGATGACAGATAGTGAAATCTATTACATGAACAGAGATGGTGACCATATCGCTTTCTACAATAGTATTGGTGGTCGTATCTATTGGGGTGAACAGAATGTTATATGGTTTGCTCCAGACGGGAGAAGAATTGGCGGTTTTTATCAAGTAGGCGGTTCCCAAAAGGTTGTGAATGCCTATTGGGATAAAAAGAGACCATACGGAGAAGACATCGTTCACATTGAAACAGATAAAGGAAATCATATCTATGTTGGCAATGGTAGTTCGGGTTTGTTGAGATAATCATGCTTCGCACTTACACCGCCTCCAGAATCTCAGAAGGCAACGTCCTGTTTCCGCCGACCATCATCTTCGATGACAACGGATTGACGGTGCGTTGCCCTTTCATCTTCAGCGGCAAATCGACTTACATACCTTACAGTTGTATCTCGTCGGTGCATATCGAAACACCTATCATTGGGTTTTCCACCATTTCATTCTATGCTTTCGGAAACTTGGTTTCCATTCATGGTTTCCTGAAATCGGAAACCATTCAAATGCGACAAATCATTATTGCTCACCAAAGATAAAAACATAAACCATGAAGCCTGCCGACGCTGTTCTTGTCTATCAAAGCGAGTTGGACTATCTCTCGCGGTGCATATTGGACTATCCGCATATCGAGACGGGCGGACAGCTGTTCGGCTATTGGACTTCGGTGGGCGTTCCCGTGGTGTTGTACGCCATTGGTCCGGGCGACAATGCTAACCATCAGCCCACTTTCTTCAATCAAGATCTTGACTATCTTGAAATGGTGGGTGGCATCCTTGTCCATGAATTTGGACTGCAACACATTGGCGAATGGCATTCCCATCATCAGCTGGGTTTGGCGCATCCCAGTGGCCACGATGCCAGTACGATATATGACAACATGCTTCGCCATCATTTACGCTGGTTCCTGCTTTGTATCGGGAACTGCACCAATACGGCATCGACCGTCAACGCCTTTAATTTCGTTGAGAACACTCCACGTTATCAAGAATCCCAATGGGAAGTGCTGCCTATGGAAAGCCCTTTCAGAAGGTTGATTGACCGACGCTTAAAGAGAGTGCTGAGGCATCCTTATACCAAAACTCCTGTGCTGGTCGGGATGAATTATAAATCCACAGTCATACATGGGGTGAAACAACAATACCCCGAAGGCTATTGGATGAACGACAAGAACAACAACAGGGTGTTGAAGCAAATGCTTGATTTTGCCCAAACACGACATGAGGATGCGGAGTGTAAGGTTTCATTGGATGAAAACGGCTTCATCCATATCCTTGTGAAGGATGAAGAAGGAGCGACGATGACCGACATATTATTTCCGATGGGATTTCCCGAAAGGCATCCTCTGATTACCTTTGAAGCAAAAGGTCTGTGCGCCTCTGGATTGGGTTGGCAACCCTTCGACAGATTACCAGAACAATTATTTTTTGAATACTATAAACTACATGAGTTATGATGAAAAACAGTAGATACAAAGCCGAACAAGAAGTGTTGGAAGCCAAGCTGCCTTCCAACATCTATCGGTTTATGGATATGAACACGTCAAGGCCATATTTGGTGATGGCTGGCCGTACCAACAGCGGAAACATCTATACTTTGAGGATTGAGCTGAACGCGTTTCCTGAAAGTGTTCCCAAGGTGTTTGTCACCAAGATGTTGTATGATAAATTTGGACTTCCTTTGGATACGCCGGATGCGGCCATGCACGTGTTGCGAAGCGAAAACGGTTGCACCCAGATCTGCCATTACGGCAGTTCATCGTGGACGAACAGGGTCTCCTTATATAAGGTGTATATCAAATGCCGTTTATGGCTTGAAATGTACGAGGTGCATTTACGCACGGGAGAACCTATCGATTATTATTTGATACATCAACGTTAATCTAAAAGCTTGACACCATGAATGATAATGATTTGTTCGATTTGGTCTATAATGGACGAACGGGTGATTTCGAGTATTCTTGCGCTAAAGATAAGGGTGGGAGTGACAGTTTGACGGGTTCTTTGTTTCCAACACATCCGCAGAGTTTGGAGGAATTGATAGGAGGTGTCGCAAATGAAATTGCAAGAAGATATAATGAAAAAAAGGAAGAGGCATTAGACGCTATTCGTTTCTACGAACGCATTGGTTTACATCTAACAAAAGAAGAAAAAATAGAACTATTTAAAGAAATAATAAACAGATAATAAATTAGTTATGAGCGAAGAGAAAACAAACAAAATCGCCAAAGTCGTAAAAGATACGCAAAGCGGAAACACCATTACGGACTTGGTTTTCAATCCCATGACCGGTGAATTTGAAGAGGCTCCTATGGGTGTCACACACGGTGCGGGTGAGGTGGTGACCGACATGACCAAGGACGGATTTGCATGATAGCCTATCTTTCACAAGAAGAATTGGACGCTTTTGCCATTGGCGAGGTGGAAAGCTTATTGGGGTATGCCTACGAATGGGAAGGCGAAGGCGTGGCGCATCTCCATACCCGGCCACTGGCACATGCTTTCGGCAAGGTTTCAAAGTGCTTGTTTTCAAAAACAGGTACCGATGAGGTGTTCTTGGATGGTGGTTTTTGGCATGTCTTTGTCAGTGAGGACGGCCCTAAGGTGTTTGTAAAGGTCGAGAACGAACTTCAACAAGTGGATTTCCAAATGATTCCTTCAAAAGAGAATCTGTATTCCCGAAACAAGGGTATCTTGGAGATTGGTGTTTTGGAGCATAAGCACGTGGCCGTCATTGGGTTAGGTAGTTTCGGATCCCAGATTGCCATTGAGTTGGCCAAGGCTGGAGTGGGGGAATTCTCTTTGGTGGATTTTGACAGGGTGGAACTACACAATTTGGCTCGTCACACCTGCTTTGTCAAGGACTTGGGAAGGCTGAAAACAGATGCCATAGAGGAATCAGTTCTTGGGAAAAACCCATACGCCGTGATACACAAATACCCTTTAGACATCAGCAAAAACCACAAGGAACTTGAAGAGATTGTGAGCCATGCGGATTTGGTGATTTGTGCCACCGACAACAACCCGAGTCGCTTTGCCTTGTCACAGGCTTTGCTCGACTTCCAGAAAGTCAGCATTTTCGGCAGGGCTTTTACCCGGGCTGAGGGCGGCGATGTGTTTGTTTATCGTCCGAGGCAAGCTTGCTACAGCTGTATGGTGGGGAATATCGGAGTTGTTCAAGAGGAGATTACCGACGAAACTTCGGCAAGACAGAATGGCGTGATTCCAGCATACGTTTCGGCCCAGGATGCGAACGCAATGGTTCAGGTGGGACTCTCAACCGATATTGAGCCTATTTGTAATATGATGGTCAAGCTGGCCTTGGTGGAGTTGTCTAAAGGAGAGGCTTCGGGCATCTCGTGTTTGGAAGACGAGCTCGTTTACAATTACTACCTTTGGGCCAATAGACGGGAACGCAAGTTTGCCAATTGGCATATCCTGCCTGGAGCCGGCCCGATGCCGACCATCATGCGTTGGTATGGAGCCAATATCAGTAGGCGTGAAGGTTGTGCTGTTTGTTCTGAGGATGAAATTCTATTAGATACTGGTGAGGATTGGGAATGAATTACAATTCAAGGACAGGAGATTTTGAAGGTATTGGTGGCGGCGATAGTAACGGCCCTGGATGCTTCACTATTGCAGCCATCGTGTTTGGCGTAATTGCCATCTTTAGCTTGATTATGTCGTTGATCTCCTGATTTTGCATACAAAACGTATTGTAATTTGTCCTGAAAAGTACCGCTTTAGGTATTCTCTAATTTGTTATTTTTGCGGTGTAGAATGTGCCGCAAAAAATGGAAATGCCCAACCCCAACATCACCCCAGAAGGGAACTTCATCCTTACGTATTTTCCAAATACTGAACCGCATACGCCCTTGGAAGAAGCAATCCAATTCCTGTACGACAGTTATAACCATAAAGGAGAATTCACTATGCGGTCTCCCTTGGTGAAAGATCAGCTGACGGACAAGATCAATAATGTGTTGCTGCTCGCTTGTGAGGAAGGCAACCAGGATGCCATCCATTGGATGTTTGTCGCATACGCTAATGGATTGGGCGTGGAGCAGGACGAGGACAAGGCTTTGGAATATCTGAAGATTCTGGCGGAATACGGCTACCCTGACATGCAATGCGAATTGGGGAAGTGGTATGAAACCGTTGACTGGGGCACCCGTAAAGAGGAAATGAACCGTGAAGAGGTCAAATGGTTTGCGAAAGCGGCAGAACAGGGAAATGTTGAAGCGATGTACTGTTTGGGTGAATGCTATCGTGACGGTTCCGGCGTGGACGAGGATCAAAAGAAAGCCGTTGAATGGTTCACGAAAGCGGCGGAGCAAGGCCATGAGGAAGCCAAGGCTGAATTAGAATTCTACAATAGGAGAGAAAGCGAGAAGGCATTCGAGGAAGATGGATTTTTACCTTATTCGATGGTCGGGTTACAAAATGAGGATGTGCCATTTTAACAACAGAATATCAATCAATTAAAAGGATAAACCACTGTGGAAGCAAACGAAGCAATAGACCAAAAAGCGAAAGCCAAACAACTTGTGAAACAAGGGTATCATCTGTGTCAGCGTGGAAATTACCCCGATGGAGCCAAATACTTTAAGGAAGCGGCTGCCTTGGGCGATTTGGAAGCGGTTTATGGTTTGGCCTTTTTGTACTATGAAGGCAAAGGCGTTGAGAAAGACCTTGCGGAAGCAACCAGATGTTTCGAGACCTTGGCAAATCAGGAGTGTGATTTTCGTGAAGTTTCCAAACTGCGGCTTGCCAAACTGGCCAACATCTCTTCGGGCGAAGGCATTGGGATTGTAGAG
>JAFRRE010000181.1 GCA_017428285.1 Bacteroidales bacterium
GACGTGAAGGCCCCGACCTTCAACGACAGCCTTGACCAAGTCATCGAAAACGAGAAGGCCAACTCGAAGATCCACTGCATGGACGACCTGCTGAACAGCGGTTCGACCTGGACCATCGACTAAGCTAAGGTCCCTGAGCCCGTCGAAGGGCCGACTGATAGAAGGCATCGACCGGCCATCCTTAAAAACTGAAAAATCCCGCTCGTTTGGGCGGGATTTTTTTGTCTGAAAAAGGTTCTTGCCTATGAATTTGGCAAATTTTGACCCTTTCTTGCCTATGAATTGTGTGAGTTTTAGTTGTTTATGCCTATGAAATAAGAATGTTATTATCAAATATTGCCTATGAATTAGGAAAAAATTTGCTTGTTCTTGCCTATGTATTTGGAAAATCTGTATCTTTGCAGTCTGAAAAACAAATAGATGCAAGATGTTTTCAAGAGAGGTTATTAAACAATTGCGCCAATGGAGCGAAAGAAGTCCCCACAAACCTCTTGTTATTCGAGGGGCAAGGCAAGTGGGGAAGAGCACTCTTGTGAGGGAATTCGGCAAGGAATTCGACATTTTCATTGAGGTCAATCTAGAGTTGTCGGAGGACGCCGAAATCTTCACTCGTACTGACGATGTGCTTGAAATTTGGCAGTTTTTGTGTCTGCGCAACCGTGTCGTTTCCGACAAGAACAAGCGTATGTTGCTCTTCATCGACGAGATTCAGGAAGTGCCGCAAGCCGTGGCCTTGTTGCGCTATTTCTATGAGAAAATGCCTTGGCTGTATGTCGTTACGGCGGGTAGTAGGCTGCAAAGTCTGCTCAAACAGCGTGTTTCGTTTCCAGTGGCGCGAGTGGAATACCTGAACTTGCGCCCGTTCTCGTTCATGGAATACCTCAACGCAGTTGAGGGTGAGGCGTGGTGCGAGATGGTTCGGCAGCTAAATGTGAGTGCGGTGATGCACCAAAAATTGATTGGACATTTTAATCAATACGCACTCATTGGCGGTATGCCTGAAGTGGTTTCCAATTATGTGCAATATCGTGACATTGAGCGGCTTTCTCCGATTTTCAACTCTTTGCTGAAGGGCTATAATGAGGATGTGGAGCGATATGCCAAAAATGAAGAACAGGTGCGCGTTATCCGTCATTTGCTCGACACGGCTTGGTTTTCGGCTGCCGAAGCCATTGCTATGAATAATTTTGGCAATAGCAGTTATACCAGCAAGCAGATTCACGATGCAATGGATTGTCTTGAAAGGGCTTATATCCTGTCATTAGACTATCCAATTACTACGACTTCCGCGCCAGCCATCCCAGCCTTGCGCCGTGCCCCTAAACTCATTATGGTGGATAGTGGTATCACCAATTTTGTGGCCGACATACAAATAGAATACCTTCAAAACAAGGAGTTGCTTGACACTTGGCGTGGTCGTGCTGCCGAACAGATTGTGGCACAAGAACTTCGGGTGTTGTTGGATAACAAGTTCCAAGAGAAGCAATTCTATTGGGTTCGCGACAAGAAAGGCACCACGGCTGAAATTGACTTCATTTGGCAGCAAAATGCCCAAATCATTCCCATTGAGGTGAAGACGGGGCTACATTCCCATCTTCGCTCGTTGCATAGTTTTGTCAATACGGCCGACCGACATGTTACGGCGGTTCGTTTTTGGAGTGGAGAATTTAGCGTTCAGGATAGCTTCACGCCCGAACCCGAAAAGCGGCCTTATCGGTTGATCAATGTGCCGTTTTATTATATTGGGCAGTTGGAGGCTATATTAAAACAGCATTTGGTGTGAATTAAAGTAAATCCCGCTCGTTTGGGCGGGATTTTTGTTGTATTCTCCGCAAGATGATGGGAGAATCATTATTTTTGCAATCATAAAACAATCAGCCATGAGCGAAGAAGAGAAGAAAACCGATGACGAAGAAAAAACCATTCCGAGAGCGGAAGGATACACGATTGTGAAGTATGCTGAAGGATGGGTATGGGTTAGTGTTTTCGTTGTGGGTACGATGATTTCTACTTTACTTCTTTATGTTTTTAGAAATGCCTTTAGTGATAGGGATTGGTTAATCTGGGGTGTTTTTATCGGTGTTTTTGTTATTCTATGGGTTATTATGCGAAAAATTACGGAAGTGAAAGTAAATCTTAAAATTACGGAAGAGGGTTTGGAGCAGACGAGGCTATCAGGATCAAAGATATACCCTGAATACAGGTTGATAAAATGGGACGATATGAGGCACTATTATTTACATGGCAGAAGCAGAGATAATGATTTTCTGATAAGCGTTATAGAAGATACAGATTTCCGTATTTCCCTTCCATGGCCTGCATTGTTTGAAAAACAAAAGGACAATTGGGAAATTTTTGCTGCTTTTTGTGATGACTTTTGGGGAATCGCCCCCGAACATGATGTGCATCGGGCGTTTTTTGGATAGTGTTGGGGAAAACCATTATTTTTGCAATCGTAAAACAATCAGCGATGAGCGAAGAAGAAAAAAAAGACGAAAAGGAATTTGTTCCGAATCCAGAGGGATACACTTTCATAATTTGTCCATTGGAGCAGGTGTTCTATTTGTTTATTATCGCATTGATAATCCCATTAGGTTTTGCCCCTTCTCTGAACAATGAATGGATGGTTGCTGTCTTATGGATTGTCGGTTTTTTCATAATGTTCTTGTTGGCTCATAAACTTGCAGAAGCCAAAGTCAATATAAAACTGTCCGACCTTGGGTTGGAACAGAGGAGATTGTCAGGCTCGAGACTCGTTCCGGAGTATCGGCTGATTAGGTGGACGGATATAAACAAATGCTATAATTATGGTAATATGTTCCGAATTGTTCCAAATGAAGGATCGGATTTGCGCCTGTCACCGCCCGTTTTTTTATTGTTTGAGAAACAAGAGTCAAATAGGGATAACTATTATGCTTTTGAGAATGAGTTTTTCAAAATGCTTAGGAAGCATGAGCTTGAAATCCGTGTTGGTAAATGAAAAAAGATTAAAAAAGTTGTAAACGATGAAAATCCCCTTCAAACCCGGAACAATGATTTATCCCCTGCCCGCCGTGATGGTCACTTGCGGCGACTGCGAGGAAAACTACAATATCATTACTATCGGCTGGACGGGCACGATTTGCTCCGACCCGCCCATGTGCTACATCTCCGTCCGCAAGGAACGCCATTCACACGAACTCATCATGAAAAACAAGGAGTTCGTCATCAACCTGACGACGGAGGAACTGGCCGCCGCCACGGATTGGTGCGGTGTGCGCTCAGGCCGCGACTATAACAAGTTCAAGGAGATGCACCTGCACACTGAGCCTGCCCAAATCGTGAAAGCCCCTTTGATTGCCGAATCGCCGTTGAGCATCGAGTGCAAGGTGGTGGAAGTGAAGGAATTAGGCTCTCACGATATGTTCATCTCCGAGGTGGTGGCCATCAATGCGGAGGAAAAACTCATCGACAAAGGCACGGGTGCCTTCCAGCTCAACCACGCGAAGCCTTTGGCCTATTCCCACGGCAAGTATTACGGCCTCGGCGAGAAGATTGGGGGCTTCGGCTTCTCGGTGAAGAAAAAGAAATAAGCATGCTCGAGGAGTTTCAGGCATATATTAATAGGTATAACTTGATTGCCAAGGGCGAAAAGCTCATTCTTGCCCTCAGCGGTGGCATCGATTCCATGGTTTTGGCGGATTTGTTGCTGAAAGCCAAGGTGGAGTTTGTCGCGGCACATTGCAATTTCCATTTGCGTGGCGAGGAGTCGGACGGTGACGATTGGTTTGTGCGCAAGTTTGCGGAAAAGCGAGGAATACAATGCTTTGTGAAGCATTTTGAAACCGAGAAATATGCCGCTAATCATGGTATTTCCATTGAGATGGCAGCCCGAGACCTGCGTTATGCCTGGTTTGAGCAGTTGAGGCAGCAGTTGGGTTATGGCAAAATCGCCGTAGCCCATCATGCCGACGATCAAGCCGAAACTTTCTTCATCAACCTGTTGCGCGGCGCAGGCCTCAACGGACTGAAAGGCATGAAACCACAAAATGGTGTTATCATTCGTCCATTGCTGTGGGCTTCGCGAGAGCAAATCCGAAAGTATGCTGTTGAGAATCATATCGTTTGGCGGGAAGACCATACCAATGTGGAGTCGGTATACCTGCGCAACAGAATCCGCAACCAACTATTACCCGTTTTCGATGAACTGCAACCAAAGGCACGACAAGGTTTGTATAAGTCTTTGGAACATCTTTCCGCTGAAAATGAGCTATATAAGTTGTTGTTGAAAGAGAAGCTGGCGCAGATTGTGGAACGAGATGAGGATGTTCAAAAGTTGCCTTATTATAAATTGGTAAAGACCGAGGTCCCTGAGCCCGTCGAAGGGCCGACTTCCTCATTTCAGTTGCTTTTTGAATGGTTGCGCCAATATGGATTCAACACCGACCAATGCCACTTCATCTATGATGCCATCAGAACGGGTATTGGAAACCAATACTTTTCGCCTACGCATTGCGTAGTAATCGGTAGAGATGAACTGCAGCTCTCTGAAATAAAGGAGAAAACAGATGATGAAATCCAAATTGAAATAGGTGAGGAGGAAACCTTTTCGCCTGTTCATCTTCAGTTTTCAAAGTTGGAAAGAACTGCCGATTTCATCATCAACAAATCATCCGATGTGGCGCAACTGGATTTCGACAAATTAAAGTTCCCCTTGACCTTGCGGCATTGGCACCACGGCGACCGTTTCCATCCTTTGGGTATGAAAGGATCCAAGCTGTTGAGCGATTTCTTTGTGGATCAGAAGTTTACGGAATACCAAAAACAAAATGTTTGGCTCTTGGTTTCCGCGGATGGCGAAATCCTTTGGGTGGTGGGCTACCGCATCGATGACCGTTTCAAGATTGTAAACGACACAAATACCGTTTTTGAATGCAGATTAGGTTGTCATTGAGAACGACCTTTTTTGTTCTTTGTTGGTAAAATTTTGTTTTTTCTCGATTGTGTTGTAAATCTTCTTATTTTTGCACCTTAATATATTAAGTATCATTGTTTGCAAACTAATTCTAAATCTCTTATGAAACGATTTTTCTTTTGCCTGCTGTTGGCCTTTATCGCTGTTATGCCAATGCAGGTGCGTGCACAGATTATCGAACCTGTCAAGTGGTCTATTGTAGTCCAAGACCTTAACGAGACGGAATTTGACATTGTGGCCACTGCCACTATCGACCCCGAGTATCACATCTATTCCACCAAGATGCCCGACTTGGGACCGCTTCCTACGGTGTTCGACATCAAGACCTCTGAGTATTTCGAGGCGGTGGGCGAGGCCCGCGACCTCACCGATGTGCCGATGTTTTATGATGACATCTTTGAGGTGGAATACAAGCAGTTTGCTGGCACGGCGCAGTTTGCCCAGACTTTCCGCAAACTGAAAGACGGCAGTTTTCCCATCACGGGTGAGATCAATTACCAAGCCTGCAAGGATGGACAGTGCGTCTCCCTAACGGAAGATGTCGACTTGCAATATGGAGTAATTGAAGCCGCTGAGCCTGAAGCCAATGCAGGAACGAAATCCAATATTTGGAGCATGATTCTTGAAGCTATTTTGTGGGGCTTTGCCGCATTGTTGACCCCTTGCGTGTTCCCGATGATTCCCATGACCGTGTCGTTCTTCATGCACGGCGAGGGCGAGAGCAAGGCGCAAGGTCGTTTCAAAGCCTTTATGTACTTTGTATTCATTGTTGCCCTTTATACCTTGCCTATAGCCATCATCATCCTGGTGACTTGGCTTGTGGGTGGTAATAGCGTCACGGCCGACATCTTCAACTGGCTGGCTACGCACTGGCTGCCCAACATCATCTTCTTCTTGGTGTTCATGATCTTCGCGGCCTCGTTCTTCGGTGCCTTCGAAATCACGCTGGGCAGCAATATGGTGAACAAGAGCGACAGCAAGCAAAACACCAAGAACCTTGGCGGTATCTTCTTCATGGCCTTGACCTTGGTTTTGGTGTCATTCGCTTGTACGGGTCCCATCGTGGGTACGGTGCTCATCAAGTCGACCTCGGGCGAGTTCTGGGCTCCTATCGTGACGATGTTTGCTTTTGCCGTGGCCTTCGCACTTCCGTTTGCCTTGTTTGCCTTCTTCCCGAACCTGCTGCAGCGTCTGCCTAAGAGCGGCGGCTGGCTCAACTCGGTGAAGGTGGTGCTCGGCTTCATCGAAGTCGCTCTCGGTTTCAAGTTCCTCAGCGTGGCCGACCAAACCTACCACTGGCACCTGCTCGACCGTGAGGTTTACCTTGGCATTTGGATTGTGTGCTTCGCCCTGCTGGGTCTCTACCTCCTCGGAAAGCTTCGTTTTAAGGGCGAAAAGGAAGTCAAGGAACTGGGCGTGTTCCGTTTGGTGCTCATCATTATCGATTTTGTCTTCGTTATTTATATGATACCCGGCATGTGGGGTGCACCTTTGAAGGCCCTCTCGGGTTATTTGCCACCCAAGCAGACTCTCGACTTCGACCTCAACCGCATCATTGAGGAGAACAGCGAGAAGGTTATCGACTATGTGGATGCCAAGATGGCTAACATGGCGGTGGCGCCTCAAGGGGAGGCCCAGGCTGTGGCAACCTTTGATGAGGAAGTGAAATATGCCGATCTCTTCCATCTGGCCCATAACCTGAAAGGTTATTTCGATTATGACCAAGCCTTGGCCGCCGCAAAAGCAACGAACAAGCCGATTTTCATCGACTTCACGGGCCACGGCTGCGTGAACTGCCGTGAAATGGAGGCCAATGTGTGGAGCGACCCGCGTGTGAAAGACATGCTGCGCAACGACTTTGTCATCTGCGCCTTGTATGTCGATGACAAGACTTCATTGCCTGAAAACGAATGGTACACTTCAACCTACGATGGTAAGGAGAAGAAGACCATCGGGCGCAAGTATGCCGATTTCCAAATCTCGAAATTCGGTACCAATGCTCAACCTTATTACTGCCTCATGGACCACAACGGCAACCTGCTGATGAAGCCTCGTGCCTACGACTTGGACAAGGACGCTTTTGTGGCTTTCTTGAAGGATGGCATTAAGAACTTCCAAGAAGGGACTTATTATCAGCATGTAATAGATTAAAAACATACCAGCCATGAAGAAGATATTGATCTCCCTTGTGGTATTGGCAGTTATGATGACCGAGGTGCAACCAGTGATGGCCTGCACCTCGGTCATTGTTTCTGGCCGTGTCACCAAAGATGGTCGTCCTTTGATTTTCAAGCACCGCGACTCGGGGAAGGTGCACAATATGATGATGGTGGTGCAAGGCCAACGTTACCGCTATCTTGGCTTGGTGAATGCCGAAGATACGACTCCTGTTGACGTTTGGGGCGGTCACAATGAAGCTGGATTTGGCATCATCAACACGGCGGCCTATAACTTGAATGGAGACGGAGGCGACACCGATGGCGATGGCATTTTCATCCGTAAGGCCTTGGAACTCTGTGCCTCATTGGAGGATTTTGAGCGGCTGCTCGATACGGTGAAGAAACCTATGGACATCAACTCCAATTTCGCTGTGTTGGATGCCAAGGGCGGTTGCGCCTATTATGAGACGGGCAACTATAATTATGTGAAGTTCGATGTGAACGACCCTGCAGTGGCACCTGACGGTTATCTGATGCGAACCAATTTCGGTACGACAGGCAACCATAAGTTGGATCAAGGTGTGGAGCGTTATCAGGCCATCACCGGTTTTATGGCTGAAGCTTGTAAGGCGGGCAACCTTGAACACGACTATCTCATCACACATATCTCACGTTACTTGAAGCATGGGGTGACCAAGTTGGATATGTACGACTTTATGCCGGAGACGGGAAACGACACCTGCTATTTTTCTTTCCACGACTACATCACACGCTATTCCACTGCATCGGTGGTGTTGGTACAAGGTGTCAGACCAGATGAATCGCCACTTAACACCGTCAGTTGGACGATTATGGGCTGGCCTTTGACCACCATAGCCATGCCTTTGGTGCTATTGCCTTCGGGGAAACTACCGACACTCGTGACGGATGACGGCAAAGGCCATTCCCGACTGAATGAGATGGGTTTGGAGTTGAAGTCGCGCGTTTTCACTCTGAAGAAAGGCAACAACACTTCGTTTTATGGCAATCTTGCTCCGTTGATCAACAAACAAGGGACGGGAATCTTGCAGCAAATATTGCCAATTGAAGCAAAGGTGATGAGCCAAGGCGAAGAAGCCGTTGCAACGCTGCGGACAACTATGAATGCTCAAGCGATGGAAGCTTATTACGATTGGGTGGATGCCTATGTCGCGGAGCAATATAAAAGTAGGTTTGGAATCGAGTAACAATTTAAATTCGTCAAAATGAAAAAACTAACTATCCTGTTCCTCCTCCTAATAGGAGCATTGGTGTCTTACGCTCAAAGCGGAGACCTGAAAACCAAGACATTCCATTTGGACAATGGATTAAAGGTGGTGATGTGTGAAGACCACTCGCAACCTGAGATTTATGGTGCCGTCTATGTCCATGCTGGCAGCAAGAATGACCCTGTGGAGGCAACAGGTATGGCACACTACTTTGAACATATCATGTTCAAGGGTACGGACCGAATCGGTACGACCAACTGGGAGGCTGAGAAGGTTTTTTTGGACAGCATCGACCTGATGTATGACCGTTTGCATGAGACCTCTGATATGGCTGAAAGACAAGCCATCCAACAGAAAATCAATGCTTTGTCACAAAAATCGGCAGACTATGCCATACCGAACGAGGTGGATGTCATCCTTACTCAGATGGGCGGCAGAGGCTTGAATGCGGGTACTGCCTATGATCAGACCATGTATTTCAACACCTTCCCCTCAAACCAACTCTCCAAGTGGATGGATGTGTATGTGGAGCGTTTTCGCAATCCTGTGTTTCGCCTGTTCCAGACGGAACTTGAGACGGTGTACGAGGAAAAGAACATGTATGGCGACAGCCCCATCAATGCATTTCAGGAGTATCTCTTCCATGAGACTTTCGGCGAGCATCCCTATGGCCGTCCTATCGTTGGGTATACCGAACATCTGAAGAACCCACAGACCAGTAAAATGCACGAGTTCTACAACACCTATTATGTGGCCAACAACATGACGCTTATCCTCGTTGGCGACTTCGACATCGATGCGACGGAGCCTATGGTGGCCGAGAAGTTTGGCACATGGCGCAGCGGCAAATTGCCCAAGGAACCGACATACAGCCTGCCGAAATTCAATGGACCAACGGTGAAGGAAGTCAGAATGACCCCTGTCAAGATGGGAGCATTGGTATTTCCTGGTGTTAAGAATTCCGACCCTGACATGATTCCTCTGACTCTTGCCTGTACTATCTTCGCCAATGGTGAGACAGGTCTGGCTGATAAACTGATGCTTGATGGTAAAGTCATGGCTGCGGTGCTGATGCCATTGTCACTCGAGGATCATGGCGCAAACTTGATGTTGTATGTCCCGAAACTGTTGGGACAATCGCATGAGGATGCTGAGAACCTCATTTTCGGTTGTCTTGACCAATTGAAGAATGGCCAGTTCAGCGATGACCTCTTTGAGGCTATGCGTATGACCTTATTGAAGGAACGTCTGAAAGAGACGGAAAGTATGGAGAGTTTGTCCAGCCTTTTCCTTGAACTGGAAACGACAGGTCAGACCTATGAGGAGTATCAGGCTGAGACGGAACGACTGAAGAATATTACCAAGGCTGAAGTGGTGGCCGTCGCCAACAAGTATTTCGGCAACGATTATTTGGATGTGCGCTCCAAGATGGGCTTCCCAGCTAAGGATAAAGTCGACAAACCCAATTGGAAACCCATTGAGGCCAAGAACACGGAAGCCAAGTCAGATTTTGCCAAAGCTATCGAGGCACAGCAGGTGCCCGAGGTGGAGCCTCAAGTCGTGAAATTTGGCGAGGACGTGGTGATTACTGAAATTAACGACAGTTTCAAGTTGTACTCGACTACCAATCCGCGCAACGACATCTTTGATTTGCAATTGAGATTCAATTATGGTACAAACAACGACCCAGACTTGAGCCGTGCCGTGCAATATTTGCAACTGCAAGGTACCAAAACGCAATCTCCTGAAGAATTTGCGCTTCAGTTGCAAAAGATGGGCGCATCTGTGGATTTCTCTACCTTTGACAATGCGTTTAGTGTACGTTTGACAGGCTTTGAGAAAGACCTGAACGCTATTTTGGCGTTGTGTAGTAGTAAATTGAGGAATCCCTCTAACGAAGAAAAATATATCCGGACCTTGGCTGAAGGAGAAAAGACCAACCTAAGTACCCAGAGTGAAGATGCCTCCACTTGGGCGCAAGCCGTGCGCGAGTATGCACTTTATGGCGACCAATCTACTTTCCTGAACCACATTTCCTTGAAGGAGTGGGGCAAGAAGAGCGGTGAGGCCTTGCTGAATGAAGTTGCCGAGGCCTTGAAATACGATGGTTATGTGCTGTATAGTGGCAATACCCAACCTCAGTTGGTGGTTGACATGCTGAAAGCGAACAATTTGGTGAAGCCTAATACCATCAAGGGAAAGGAGAAGGTTCGTGTGGAAAAGAAATATACAGAACCTCAGGTGTTTATCGCATCCAATAAGAAGTTCCGTCAAAGCAACATCTATTTCTATGTGCCAGGCGAAAAGTTGACTGCCAAAGATGAGGCGATGGCTTCACTGTTCAGCAAATACTTTGGAACGGATATGTATTCCATCATCTTCCAAGAAATCAGGGAATTCCGTTCCTTGGGCTATACGGCCTACGCCAACTATCGGTACGACTATTTGGAACGTAAGCCAGGCCATCTCTTTGGTTTCTTGGGTACGCAATCCGACAAGACCTTGGATGGTATGAACGCTTTTAAAGACTTGATTGTCAATATGCCAGTGCGCATGGAGAAGTTCAACGCCTCGAAGGAAGCCTTGCTGAAATCGAGGGCGAGTGATTATATCAGTTTCCGCTCCATGCCAGCGACAGTTCAAAATTGGATGAAGAAAGGTTATGACCATGACCCGCGCGGGGAAGTCACGGAACTCATCCGTAACGCTGGTTTTGAGGATGTGCAGAGTTTCTACAACCGCATGATCAAAGACCGCCCCGTGGTCATCATGATGTCGGGCAACCAAAAGAAAATCGACAAAAAGGAACTGGGCAAGTTTGGTGCTGTGACCAAGCTGAAATACAGGCAAATCATCAAGGAGTGATGATACGAAAGAGGGTGACTAAAAAGGTCTGGAACCCTGTCTGAGAATCGAATATTTGACAACAGACTCGTATCCCCCTCCGAATAAAAAGAAGAGGATGACCACTTTTTGGTCACCCTCTTCTAGTAATGTTGTTCTCTGGTGTTTAAGCAATCTCTCCGCCTTTGGCGAAATGCTGATAGAAGGCGATGATGGTCTCGATGCCCTTGTAGAAGTGGTCGAGGCGGTAGTTCTCGTTGGGCGAGTGGATGGCGTCTTCGCCAAGGCCAAAGCCCATCAGGATGGACTTGATGCCCAACACTTCCTCGAATCGGGCAATAATTGGAATGGAGCCGCCCGAGCGCATCGGGATGGGCTGCTTGCCGTAGGTGTCCATATAGGCAGCTTCGGCGGCCTTGTAAGCCGGCAGGTCAACAGGACAGCCGTAGGCTTGTCCGCCGTGTAGCGGCGTGACCTTCACGGTCACATAGTCGGGAGCGTTCTTCTCCAAATAGTCCTTCACTAATACGGCAATCTTTTCGTTGTTTTGGTCGGGCACGAGGCGGCAGGAGAGCTTGGCATAGGCTTTTGAAGGCAGCACGGTCTTGGCGCCTTCGCCTGTGTAGCCACCCCACATACCGCAGAGGTCGAAGGTGGGACGGATGCCGACACGTTCGATCTTGGTGTAGCCTTCCTCGCCACGCAAGGCTTTCACACCGAGGCTGTTCTTGTAGTTCTCCTCGTTGTATGGTGCCATGTTGAGCAACTCGCGTTCGCGGGGAGAGCATTCAATGACGTCGTCATAGAAATGCGGGATGGTGATGTGGTTGTTCTCATCCATGCACTTGGCAATCATCTCGCAGAGGGTGTTGAGTGGGTTGGCCACGCTGCCGCCAAAGAGGCCCGAGTGGAGGTCGGCGTTGGGGCCGGTGACTTCGATCTCCCAGTAGGCGAGACCGCGCAAACCCGTGGTGATGCTCGGCACATCGGGGCCAATCATCGAGGTGTCGGACACGAGGATGACATCGGCCTTGACAAGGTCTTTGTAATCCACGACCCATTTCGAGAGGCTGCCCGAGCCGATTTCCTCTTCGCCTTCGAGCATGAACTTCACATTGCAGGGGAGGGTGTTGGTCTTCACCATGGTCTCAAAGGCCTTGGCGTGCATGAACGACTGTCCTTTGTCGTCGTCGGCGCCGCGAGCCCAGATCTTGCCATCCTTGATGACGGGTTCAAACGGGTCGGTGTGCCAAAGGTCGATGGGGTCGACGGGCATCACATCGTAGTGGCCGTAAACCAAGACGGTGGGCAGTTTCGGATCAATAATTTTCTCGCCATAGACGATGGGGTTGCCCTCGGTGGGCATGACCTCGGCTTTGTCGGCACCGGCAGCCAGGATGGCATCGCGCCAGTATTCGGCACAGCGGATCATGTCCGGCTTGTGGGCCGATTCCGAACTAATGGAAGGGATTCTGATCAAGCCAAAGAGTTCCTCAAGGAAACGCTCCTTGTTGGCTTCAATGTAATTGTTGGTGATTTGCATAAGGATTCAAAATTTGAAATTCAAAGATTCGAAGATTAAAGATTCCTCCTGAGCCGCTTCGCGTCACTGCGAGGTTGAGCCTGCCACGAACAAAGCGTGGTGAAAGCAGTTCAAAAAGGGGATTGCAAAGATAGTGATTTTTTTGGAAATCTTTCAGAAAAGCATTGATTAAACTGAAAATGTTTATCTTTGCAGGGTAAAAGATGATAGTTTATCTTCCAGCTATTATAATATAGGAGAGTTTATTATGGCAACCATCACATTAACCACGAAGAATCAGTTTGAGTATGATGCTGTTATTGCTTTTCTGAAAGCGTTGAAAATTAGATGTAAGATTTCTGATAATACGGCTAACAATGAGGCTTTGGAAATAGCTCAAAGTGTAGAAGGCGTAAAAAACGGAACAATTGCGACAAGACCGTTGTCAGTATTATTAAAGGAATTATGAGTTATCAGATAGAAACAATTGCAAAATTCGACAGGCAACTGAAAACTCTTGCAAAGAAGTATCCTTCTATCAAAGAAGATTTTTTGAAGTTGGTAGCTGAATTGTCAGAGAATCCTTTCTCGGGTACTCTGCTTTTCAATGATGTGTACAAGATTAGGATGAAAATCACTTCAAAAGGTAAGGGCAAAAGCGGTGGAGCACGTGTTATCTATTTCAATTTGTTTGCTCAATCTGACTCAGATAAGGTAGTGTTGATTTCCATTTATGATAAAAGCGAGAAGGAAACTGTTAGCGACAAGGAGATAAAGAAAGCTTTGAAAGCGATTGGATAGTAATCGTATTGATTATAAATAAACTAATGAATTAATTGGATATAAAGGAATAAACAACACTCTGACATATTAACCCCCCTGAGCTTTACGCTCTTGTTCTCTCAACTGAAAACTGGACACTTTCACACAAGCGAGAATAAGTGCAATAAAGTTCGCGCCGTTTGGCGTGGATTTTTTGTATTTATCTGCTTGTATCGGTAGTCCAGAATAACCGCAGTTGAAGGTAATGCAAAAGGTTTCACGCCTTTCTTATTGCCATTTTGGGGAAGGATGAAATCCGACAAACAAAGAATTCAATCTAAAACATCATTATATGAGGAAGTTTTATACAATTTTGCTAACGTTGTTCACTGTGACCAGCGTAGCCCTGGCCCAGCCTGCCATGATTAAGAAAGGCTACATTAACAACAAGTTGACAGAAGTTGACACATTGTGTCGAGATGAAGGTAACAGAACCTTAACACCAGAAATCTATGCCATCTATGACGACATTCATTTTCAACATCCGTCAACAGTGACATGTCCATTCTGGTATGTGTTCGGCACAACCGAGAATTACTCATGGTGGAAATGGGAACTGAATGGCCAAGAATTCGATACGCCTGAGGTAGAATACGGCTTAGAACATCCAAATTACATAAAAGTCACTGTCGGCAATGACAATGGAGATACCGGCTCCGACTCAATTTGGTTCGATGTAAAAGACCATTTCGAATACGACAGCATCATGCTAGAAGTTGATGAAAACGGGCACTCTTCGATTTTTATGAAATTTTCACCGCAAGAAGTCTTTGCAGTAACAATTCATCGCAGCAACAACAATACAAGTTGGCAACTTGTAGCGGGATTTCATAATTGGCATGGTGAACCAGTACCAGAAAACGGAGAAATTCAGCTTTCAGACCAAGATGTCGAATTCAACAACGATGAACAATGGACATACCATTTTGACATTTTGGACACATGCCGATACACTAGTATAGACATAAAGATCCCTGGTATGTTCCTTGCTACAATTCAAGAGAATGATGAATGGATGTTAGACATGAAAACGACAATCAATCAATTCGGACCACTGAATGACTTCGATTATGTATATGTGGTATACACGATTGACCAATACGGCCAACGTCACCACTTTACAGATGAAAATGGCCCCGTAGTCCTACAGCAAAACGCCACTTCGTGGACAATCCCAGGCCCACATGTCGACCCATACTATCAGGTTGGTGTTGCGTTAGTACATGAAGATGGAAGCTATGAGATTCTATCTTTGTCAAAAAAGGTGGAAAATCCATTATTAGATCCAACAGGTATCGAAGAAGATTCCCAAGCGTTTATGGTCTACCCTAATCCCGCCCAAGGCCGTTTCACGGTAGAAGGCACCGGAAAACTAATGATTAGTAATATGTTCGGACAAACCATCCTGAACAAGGAAATCGACGGCAAAACGACCATTGAATTACCGCAAGGCATGTATTTCGTGAAATTGGGCGGCGAAACGCGGAAAATTGTGGTGGAATAATCGCGTCGGCCTGTAGGGCTGTCACACCGTGGCAGCCGCAACATCGTGGTAGCCGCATTGTGGGTTCCCATTTTGCGGCTGCCGTGGTACGACAGCCCTACAGTCCACTGTGGTGTGACACACCAACAAAAACCCTCCTACCAATAATCGGCAGGAGGGTTTCCATTTTTCAACTGGTTTACAATCTGTCACCGTTTCAATTTTCTTCAAACCGTTTCAACTCCACTGTTTCTCCGTCAAACACCGCGTAAGTGAAATCATAAATCCAATTGCCTACGACAGTGGTCAAGGCATGTCCCCCTGACTTGTATTGCATTGGTTTATGCTGGTGGCCGAAGATGAAGAAGTCGATGCTCGGGTCAAGTTGAGCTTGCTCTTGGGCGTATTGGTAGAGGCGGGTTTTGGGGATGTCATCGTAATAGCCGCGTTCCACCTCGTTCTTGAGTTTCTTCAGACGGTGGTTGTGCGACCATTTTAAAGCCAAACCAATGCCAATATCAGGGTGTAAATGTCTGAACAACCATTGGTTGAACTTACACTCAAACACCTTCTTCAAGAACTTGTAGCCTTTGTCGCCAGGACCCCTGCCGTCGCCGTGGACCAAAAAGAATTTCTTGCCCTTGATGGTCTTGACGACAGGATCACGGTGCATCTCAAGTCCGAGTTCATCGTGCAGGTAGCCGAAACTCCAAAGGTCGTGGTTGCCGATGAACATGTGAACGGGGATGCGGTTGTCTACGAATTCGGCCAACTTGCCTTGCAGCCTTACGAAGCCTTTGGGAATCACCGTCTTGTATTCGAACCAAAAGTCGAACAAGTCACCCATTAGGTAGAGCTCTTCGCAGTTGGGACGGATGCCATCGAGGAAGCGCAACAACTTGCGTTCACGCTTCTGGCTGTCCTCAAGCGTGGGAATGCCCAAATGGAAGTCGGTGACAAAATAAACGGCCATCAGAACTTGATTTCGGCGCTGCGGCGGATAAGCTCGGTGATGAGGGTGATGAGCTTCGGCTCCACGGCATTCACGGCCTTGATGACTTCCTCGTGCGTGATGGTGATGGTGTGGTCCACGCCGAAGATATTGCCCATGTCGGAAACAATGGATAGTCCAAAGACGGGCAGGTTGCCTTGTCTTGCCACGATGACCTCGGGTGTGGTCGACATGCCAATGGTGTCGGCACCGATGATGCGGAAATAACGGCACTCGGCAGGGGTCTCATAAGTGGGGCCTGAGGTGGAACAATACACACCATGTTGTACCCAAATGCCTTTTTCCATGGCAATCTCATCAGCCAATTTGATGAGGCGTTTGTCGTATGGCTCGCTCATGTCGGGGAAACGTTCGCCGAAACGCTCGTCATGGGGACCAATCAGAGGATTGGGCATGGCGTGGATGTGGTCGTTGATAATCATGATATCCCCCACGCGGAAGTTCGGGTTGAGTCCGCCCGCAGCATTGCTGAGGATGAGGAATTGGATGCCCAACTGCATCATCATGCGGATGGGGAAGGCGACCTCACTCATCGGATAGCCTTCGTAGTAGTGGAAACGGCCTTGCATGGCAATGACTTTGCGGCCAGCGATGGTGCCAAAAAGCAGTTGCCCCTGGTGACCTTTCACTGTGGAGACAGGGAAGTTCGGAATGTCTGAATAGGGAATGGCATATTCAACGGTGATGCCGCTGGCCAAGCCGCCTAAACCAGAGCCTAACACAATGCCGACTTCGGGTTGAAAATCGTTGGTTTTCAATTTAATGTAACCAACGGTGTTAAGAATTCTCTCGTACATATTTCAATATTTCTTCGTTAAACTTTTCTTTTTCATGGAAATGCACCGTGACGGGCAAATCGTATAGCGGAGTGCGTTCAAACTGACAAAGATAAGGAGAATTTGTCAATCGCGCAGCATCTTTTTCGGTGGTGACAATGATTTTCTTTTCTCCGTCAAGCTTTTCATACCAATCAAGAACGGCTTTCATGTCGTTTTCCTTATAGGCATGATGATCGCCAAAAGGCAGAAAATCAACGGCATGATAGCGCTTTTTCAGTTCTTCGACAAAGGGCTTGGGGTTGCCGATGCCACAAAATGCAAAAGCGCCATCTGCTTCTTCAAGGGAAAAAGCTTTTGCCGCTTCGTTCAAAGGTTGCAAAGCCGTATGCTCCAAGTAGGAGAAATACACTTTTTGATTCTCTGAAGTGTTTAATTTGTCGGTTATCTGTTGCTTTTCTTGCTCGCTTAAATCTTTCGGAGCCTTGCTAATCACGATGATGTCGGCTCGCTTGGCCGCCGATCTCACATCGCGTAAGGTGCCGGCAGGGAAGAGGTAATCGTCCATGTAAAGGCGCTGGTATTCCGTCAAAAGGATATTCAGTCCCGCGTTTATGCTTCGATGTTGGAAGGCATCGTCCAGAAGGACGACTTCGACTCCCTGTTCCCCAAACAGGTGCGTCACGCCATCCACTCGATCTTCGTCCACCGCGACTTGAATCCCAGGGAATTTCTTGAAATAGAGCAACGGCTCGTCGCCCAAATCATTATAAGTGCTTGATGCTTCTGCGAGCTTGAAGCCTTTGGTCTGCCTGCCATAGCCACGGCTTAAAGTAGCCACACGGTAATCGTTCTTCAAAAGTCGGATGAGGTATTCCGTGTGCGGTGTTTTTCCCGTCCCGCCAAGTTTGAGGTTGCCCACGCAAATCACAGGTTTCTCGAATCGCTTGGATTTCAAGATGTGCCAATCATATAGTTTGTGCCTGATACTGAGCAC
>JAFRRE010000017.1 GCA_017428285.1 Bacteroidales bacterium
ACGAAAGATTTGAACTGCTGCAAATTGTTGGTCTTTAGTGTAAAGCACGAACAATTCGATAGGGCTAAGCGTTTTGCAGTGCAACTTTTTCAAGTCGTTAAAGCGATGCTTTTCAAGGCTTTCTTTCAAGTCGTCGTAGTCATCGGCGATGAAGTAATGCATTTTTTTGCTTATTGCCATTTGTGTGGGCATATAGTGCCAGCGGCGGAAGAAGCCTTTGCGTTCCAATTCAGGGAGTTCGTGGTTTTTGAGATTCTTATAATTCGTTTCCATTTTATCGTTGTTTTAATTTGTTGTTATTGAATAAATTGGTTGTAGAGACGTCGATTTATCGCGTCTCAAATAATAAATATATCCATACGGAGACGCGATAATCGCGTCTCTACATGGCAAAATGATAAATGGAAACGGCCTAAATCAGGATACGTCTCAACCGGAATACATGATATTCCTTCGGGAACGCAACTAATTGGATGATGGAATGGTGTATTAGCCTCGAAACGACAGGCTTATGCGTCGAAAGCAACACCTGTCGTGTGCTGACATTGCTGACTGTCCTTGTACGGCTGGGCAAGACCCGAGCGCTGAAACACGATAGGCAAACTGGTGTTTCCTGCTGCAAGGCATTGCGGGTGTCGGCAGCGGCATTGTAAAGATTCATCAAATTGGCTTCCACATCATCCACAAAGACGATGCTTTCCGTCCTCGGCCATTCTTTATCCATTGAAACGGAATGGCTTACGCAACCATTCAGGCTCGCTAGGAAAAAGAACAATATGGTGACTATAATGCGCATTGATGAATCAATTTTGCTGGTGCAAAAATAAGAATAATTCTGTCATTCTTAAAAAGAAAATTCCGCAACCCAAGCCTGTGCCCGAGTTGCGGATTATGTCATTTTGAGATTTGTTTCCTGTTTACCAAATGGCAGCTCTTTCTTCTGGAGCGATATACATCTTGCTTCCTTCGGGGATGTCGAAGGCCTCGTAAAAGTGCGACATCGAGCGGAGGGCGCAGTTCACACGGGCTTCGGCAGGAGAATGCACATCCTCCTTCAACTTGCGTTCAAGGGCTTTGTCACGGATATTGGTGCGCCATACGGTGCCGTAACTGATAAAGAAGCGCTGGGCAGGCGTGAAGCCGTCAATGGGTTTGTTGGCTTTGGCCTCGTCAGTCATCTGGTAGGCATCCCAAGCCACATTCAGCCCTCCCAGGTCGGCGATGTTTTCGCCCAAGGTCAGTTCGCCGTTGATGTGGTGCCCCCTCAGCTCGAATTCGTCGAACAGCTTCACCAGTTGCTTGGTGCATTCGGTGAACTTGGCATCGTCTTCTTCGGTCCACCAGTTATTGAGGTTGCCTTTTTCGTCGAACATACGCCCCATGTTGTCGAAGCCGTGAGTCATCTCGTGGCCAATGATCGCGCCGATGGCTCCGTAGTTGACGGCATCGTCGGCATCCATGTTAAAGAACGGAGGCTGAAGGATGGCTGCCGGGAACACGATCTCATTCAATTCAGGGTTGTAGTAAGCGTTGACTTCCTGCGGAGTCATATTCCATTTTTCCTTGTCAACAGGCTTGCCTATTTTGTCCATGTCTCTCTCATGAATGAAACGCTCAGCGCGGCGTACGTTTTGGAAGTAGGACTCGGGCGTGACTTCATACTTGCTGTAGTCCAACCACTTGTCGGGATAGCCTATCTTCACACTGTAGCAGTCGAGCTTGTGAATGGCTCGGGCTTTGGTCTCATCGCTCATCCAATCGACGTTCTTGATGCGTTCCCGCAATGCCAAGCGCAGGTTGCCGACAAGGTTAATCATGCGTTCCTTGGCTTCGGCAGGGAAGTACCTTTCCACATAGAGTTGGCCGATGGCTTCGCCCAAATAGTCCGAAGTCTTGTCAAGCACACGACGCCAGCGGGGGTTCTGCTCTTCTACGTCATAGAGGTATTTTTTATAGAAGTTGAAGTCTTCGGTGACGAGGTCATCGCTAAGCCGAGGGGCACTCTCTGTGATGACCACCCATCGCATGTAGTCCTTGATGGTGCCGAGGTCGGTGTTGAGGAGGAGGCCATTGAGGGCGGTGAAGAAGTCGGGAGAGGCCACGTTGAGGCTGTCGAAGGCCGGTGCTCCGATGGCATGGAAGTAGTTGTCCCAGCTGAAATCGGGCATGGAGGCCTGAAGTTCCTGGCGACTTTTCAGGTGATAGAGGTTGTTGGGGTCGAGGCATTCCTCGATGGGCATGGAGTTTTTGGCGAGTTCGGTCTCAAAATCAAAGACATGCTGAGCTTTTTCCGATGCTAGAGCAGCCTCGGTGCCGGTAAGCTGGAACATATTGGCGATGTGTTCGACATACTTGTCACGCATTTCCTGTAGTTCTTCAACAAGATACAAATCGCGGTCGGGGAGTCCGAGGTCGGCTTGGAAGACCAGCATGATGACCCTGTCGGCGTTTTTCCAATCGGTGTAGCTGCCCGCTTGAAAGAAAGGCCAGCCAAATCCTTCATAGTGGAGCATCCCAATCAGTTCAGGAAGTTGCGACTTGTCACTCATTTGGTCAATTTGGTCGAAATAGGGCAACAACTCGCTGTAGCCGCGTTGGTTGATAGCTACGGTGTCCATGCCCGCATTGTAAAAGTCGCGGATCTTCTGGGTCACGCTGCCTTGCTCGGCATTTTTATCATGCGTAACCTCATCGATGATGGCTTTGATCTGCAACTCAGTGCGTTCGTCAACCTCGTAGGAGGCACTGTAGGCGGAATACGTCTCGGGAATCGGGTTGTTTTTCAGCCAGTTGTTGTTGCAATAGCGATAGAAGTCGTCCGCTGGATTGATGGTGGTGTCCATGTTGCTCAACTCAATAGCTGGAACAACTTCTCTCTCGGGTTGAGGCGTTTCTACTGTCTTCTGTGCGCAGCCTGCTGCCATGATGCATGATACCAGAATGGCGATTGCGTTTGCTTTTTTCATATTGATAGAGGTTTTGTTTTTCAATACTATTAATACGGAATTGATTCGAAAAAGTTACAGTTTTTATAAAACATCTTTTCGGCTACAAAACTACAAAAAAATCCGCAACCCAAAGCCTTCGCCTGAGTTGCGGATTCCTTCAATTATAGAAGCCTTTGATAAATATCCTTGTCTATATCCTTGAACACATTGAAGACAATGTGCTTCAAACTGGTGTTTGGATGCGTCGAAAGATAATCCGAAACCGTCTTCACTGCAATTTCCGCCGCCAATTCGTTCGGGAAGCGGAACTCGCCCGTTGAAATGCAGCAGAAAGCAATGCTTTCAAGATGGTTTTCTTCAGCGCAAGCCATGATGCTTCGGTAACATGAGGCCAGCTGCTCTTTTTGGAATTGGGTTGGAATGCCTGTCGGAATAATCGGCCCGACCGTATGGATCACATAGCGGCAAGGCAGGTTGTAAGCCTTTGTGATTTTGGCCTGGCCAGTCGGCTCCTCATGACCTTGTTGGAGCATCAGTTGGTGGCATTCCTCGCGTAGCTGCACGCCCGCTGCGGAATGGATGGCATTGTCGATGCACTTGTGCAAAGGATGGAAGCAGCCCAACATCTGGCTGTTGGCCGCATTGACGATGGCGTCTACCTTTAATCGGGTGATATCTCCCTGCCAAACCAACAATTGTTTGTTGGTAGAGACGGTGTGCACACCGTCTCTACAATCGTCCAATTCTACCACACCCTTTTCTTGTAATTGCACCTGCAGTTCCTCATCCTGCAAACGCAAAAATTCCTCACTGACGGGTTTCGGCCAACGCACATTGCGCAAGGCACGGAACAGGTCGCGCTTGCCTTGCAAATCCGTAGGGACCTGCATTTCAGAATACTGTGGGTCTTCTTTTAGAAGATAGTCTATTAAATAGTCCAGACGTTTCATTCTCAACAATTTAACGATTCAACAATTCCTCTAATACTTCCCCAATATCTCCATCAATCACAATCGACCTGTCTTTGATTTGTTCCACAGTGAACGCCTCGCCGAGGTTGATGGTGGCGTAGGTCGCCTCGGGGTTTTTGTATGTCATTTGCATGAACGGCAGTTTGATGATGGTCGGGGTGTTACTGCCTATGCCGAGGTCCCAATACAACACCCTTCCGTGTTGGTGGCTGTTCACGAAATCGAGGTAACGCTGTGCAGCCTGGTGCCAGCCTTCGTCCTCCACAAAGGTGTCATCGGCACGCAGGTTGACCTTCATGGGGCCGCCACAGACGGGACAATGGGGAATCAATTCGGTCGGAGTTTTCATATCGTTTTGCGCCGCAATCATTTTCCTGATGGTTTCCTCGTTGTCGTAGGTCTTTTGGTGACAAGGTTTCGAGCATTGGAACAGACCATAGTCGCCTTGCGTGTAGAACAGCCGTTGTTTGTCGAAGCCAGCTTTTTGGAATTGGTGATCGACATTGGTAGTGATGACGAAATAGTCCTTGTCCTGCACGAGTTTCAGGAGGTTGTCGTAAACGGGTTTCGGGGCAGGCACATAGCGGTTGTAGTAGATATGTCGGCTCCAATAGGCCCTATGTTCCTCCTCAGTCGGGAACTGATGGAACCCAGCTGTGTACATATCGGAGAAGCCATATTTCTCGATTAAATCGGAAAAATACTTTTGGAAGCGTTCGCCATTTTAGGC
>JAFRRE010000182.1 GCA_017428285.1 Bacteroidales bacterium
GGCCGCTTCAAGCCACACCGAGAGCGTCAACTACAACGCTTCCTACAGCGTCACCTCGCCCGCCATCACCGGTTACACACCTGACCTGGCGGTTGTCACGGGCACGATGGGCACCGAGAACGTGACGGTCGATGTAACCTACACCATCAACAGTTACATCCTTACCGTCAACTACCTGTATGCCGATGGCACAACGGCTGCTGCTTCCCATACCGAGAGCGTCAACTACAACGCCACCTACAGCGTCACCTCGCCCACCATCACAGGCTACACACCTGACCTGGCTGTCGTTTCGGGCACGATGGGTACTGAGAACGTGACGGTCGATGTCACCTACACCATCAACAGTTACATCCTTACCGTCAACTACCTGTATGCCGATGGCACAACGGCCGCTGCAAGCCATACCGAGAGCGTCAACTACAACGCTTCCTACAGCGTCACCTCGCCTGCCATCACCGGTTACACACCTGATCTGGCTGTCGTCACGGGTACGATGGGTACTGAGAACGTGACGGTCGATGTCACCTACACCATCAATAGCTACGTGATCTCCGCCTCCGCTAACCCAACAGTAGGCGGTAGCGTAAACGGTGCAGGTACCTACAACCACTTCGAGACCGCAATCCTCACCGCAACCGCCAGCACGGGCTACACCTTCATCAACTGGACCGAGAACGGAACCGTGATATCCACCAGCCCGACTATCAGCTTCATGGTTGAAGGTCCGAGAACACTGGTCGCCAACTTCCAACTCAATAGTTATCAGATTACAGCTATTGCCAACCCGACAGCGGGAGGCACTGCGACTGGTACAGGTACCTACAACCACTTCGAGTCTTGCACACTGGTAGCCACACCAAATGAATACTACGTCTTCACCAATTGGACCAAGAACGGCCAGGTGGTTTCGGACAATGCTACTTACACCTTCACCGTCGAGGGAGGTGGAACCTATGTGGCCCACTTCACCCGTGTCAATCATCAAATCACGGTTTTGGCCAACCCGACTGAAGGTGGTAGCGTTTCAGGTGAAGGTTCCTACCCACATGGTTCATATTGCACCTTGACCGCTACGGCCAACACAGGCTATACTTTCTTTAACTGGACAAAGAACGGTGTGGTGGTTTCGAGCAATCCTTCCTATAGCTTCCCCGTGACAGAGGATGCCACATACACGGCCAACTTCAACCTCAACAACTTCCTGGTTACAGTTGCTGCCGATCCAGCGGCCGGTGGTTCGGTGTCTGGCGGCGGCGCATACCTCTTTGGTAGCAGTTGCACTGTCTCCGCCATGGCCAATACAGGTTACACCTTCACCAACTGGACGGTTAACGGCACAGTGGTCTCCACTGATGCTAATTACACCTTCCCGGTAAATGGAAACACCGACCTTATCGCACACTTCAGCCTCAACCACTATAACATCACCGTTTCTGTGGATCCCGAAGTTGGTGGTTCTGCGACGGGTGGCGGTAGCTTCACCTACGGTGAAACTTGCACCTTGACAGCCACAGCTAACACAGGCTATGCTTTCATCAATTGGACAAAGAATGGCTCAGTGGTAAGCAACAATGCCTCATACAGCTTTAGCGTCAACGATGGCGGAGATTATGTGGCCCACTTCGCTGTTGCACGTTACACGCTTACCGTGTTGGCAGAACCTGCCGACGGAGGTCGTGTCTATGGTGGCGGAACCTACGATTATGGACATGCTGTCGTTTTGCGCGCTATTGCCAATGAAGGTTACGAGTTCATCAACTGGACCAAGAATGGTGACGTCGTCTCATCGAATGCCAACTATTCAGTTGTGGTAAGAGAAGATGCCGAATATAAGGCCCACTTCCAGATCCACACCTATGAAATCAAGGCCCATACAGAACCCTTTAACACTGGCCTCATCACAGGCGCTGGCTTCTACAACTATGGTGATATTTGTACACTGTCGGTCGATCCATACGATGAATACGAATTCATCTGTTGGACTTTAGACGGCCAAGTCGTTTCAGAAGAAGCGAGCTTCTCGTTTGTTGTGACAGAAGGACGCGACTATGTCGCTCATTTGCAATCAGATGGCCTTGTTGAACAAAGTGGCATTACGGTTTCGCTTTACCCGAATCCTGCCAGACGCAGACTGACCATTGAAGCTTCAGAACCTGTCAATATGCTTGAGATTTACAACATTAATGGAGCTTTGGTTTACAAACAGACCAATTGTTCCGACAAGGTTGAAATCAATGTTACGACCTATGCCCCTGGAACCTACATGATTCGTCTGACCACCGACAGCACTGTTGAAACCAGAAGGTTCGTGAAGGAATAAGACCTTCTTTCAAACATACGTTTTCCCCGCCACATAGTTTGTGGCGGGGATTTTTATTCTCTCTCTACAATAATTGTTTTGGCGATATCAATATTTTTTTGTGAAAACAAAGCATCTAATCATTAAATTTGTATCTTTGCCGAAAGAATTCAATGATAACAAAAAAAAACTTGCCATGAAACGTTCTATACTCTTCTTGAATTTCCTTTGTTTTTCGTTGTTATTCGGCCTTCCGTTAACCTCAATGGCACAGGATTCGGACCGTCAAACCATCGTTGACCCGCTGACTGTTTCAGGTACCGTTGGAACCCAGATTACCTCATCGTGGAATAATGCTGACCTGCATTACAATTCCCCTTTTTCGACCACTGCTTACGCCAATATGACATTTAATGTCTATGGCATCAGCGTTCCGATGAGTGTGAACATGATCAACGTGAGTGCCGAACAGTTCACCTTCCCTAAGCCTACTGTCACTTTCAACTTTAGGCCCATTTGGAGAAAATTCACCTTTCATTTCGGTACGTCTTGCATGAATTTCTCCAACTATACCTACAATGGCATTTCCTTTGATGGTGTAGGTTTGGAATACAAAGGCGACAAGTTCCGTTTCGGGGGCTTCTACGGCAATTTCGACCATGCCACCACCTTCCGTACCGAACTTGATGAACGCGATGCCATCCAATACCTTTCTGACTCGTTGCTTGGCTTGAACAATGTGGCCTATACCACCTTCCCGCAATTCAAGCGCAAGGCTTACGCCGCCCACATAGCTGTTGGTAGCACGCGCAACTATGTGGATCTCAGCCTTCTGCATGCCGCTGATGACCTAAACAGCCTGCCATCGCAGTGGTATATGTACAACGTGTATTCCTCCGACGTGATTGACACCACGCTCTATGTGCGCGACTCGACAATCAAAGGAAAGGAAAACCTGGCGCTGGGCTTGAAAGGACATTTCAGCTTTGGCAAATGGGTGATGATTGAGACCAACTTAGGTGCCAGCTTGTTTACTCCCGACATCACGCGAAATGAAGTGGTGCTGGAAGGAGAAGGCAGCGGCATCGCTTTGGCCAACAACATCATGGGAGGAATACGAAAATCGGGACTTTTCAATGTCCGTTACGGCAGTGAAATCCGTTTCGCCGGTGATGCATTGTTGAATCTGAACCTCAGTCCTGTTACCACTACCCTGACTTACCGTTTTGTGCAACCCGACTATACATCGTTGGGAGCCAACGGTTTCAATCAAAACTCCCAGACCTTTGGCGGCAATCTTTCTTCATCTTTGTTTAACCACACCGCTTTTCTGACTTTGAACGGCCGTCTACAACGTGACAATTTAGACAAAAAACAATTATTCACCAATCAGGTAGGCTCCTATACCGTCAGTTGGAACAATTCCTTTGGTGATAATGTGAGTTTGTCCATCATGTACAACGGCGTGACACAGAAACAGCTTGACGGTGTAATGGAGGTTTCCGAAAGCACTCGCATCAACCGAATCACCCACTCCTTTGACCTCTCGCCCAGTTACACCTTGCCGCTTGATAACGACCATACCTTCAGTTTGACTTTCAATCTCTTGCAGAACAAGAACCGTAACAAGCAAATGGAGGGCTTGAGTTACGATGTCACCACTACGAGTTACGGTCTCGGTTATGATGTCTATTTTAGAGGCTCACGAGTTTCGCTTAATGCCAATTACGACTACTCCCTGTCGCGCTCCCCTGGCAACAACTACAACTCCCACGGCCTCTCGGGTGGCACCACGTACAAGATTATTAAAAAGGAAAACATGGCTCTTACTGGCAACCTCAGGCTGACCATGGCATATAACGTTGAAAGGACGGAAGCAGAAGACTTGTCGGACTCAGACAGACAGGTTCTGAACTACCTCGCCCGTCGCGTTGGCGCACAAGCCAGTACAGAGATGACTAACGACCTCTCTGTCGCTGCTCGTATAGGTGCCTCGTTGAACTACATGGATCGCCACAATGCGTCCTTCTACTTCTCTGTAAGTAACTATAGCGATAACATCATTATTGGCCAGCACGTGGCTGTCAACACCGATGTGCGTCTAATGGTAGAGTACAGCTATAGCTTCGCTTCACGTTTGATTAAGTCAAAAAAACATAGATAACAACTCAGAATCATAAAAAACAAATCTTGATATGAAACGCATTATTCGAATTCTAGCTTTGACCCTTGCTCTCGTTACGGGACTAATGTCTGTATCGGCACAGACAGTTCAAGTGGTATTGTTCCCAAAGGTTAGTGCACTGCCATCGACAGCGCTTAGCTATTTGGATGATCCATTGTCCCGTTACTTCAACATACAGTTTATCGTGACTGGCGCAAGCAGCGAGGGCCTGGACATTTTCTTCGATATGAATATGACAGTCAACACCAATCCACGGCTCTATGTCCGCACTCGACCAGACGTGCTTCCCATGCAGTCTATTCACGTGCACGAAGGAGTTAACCTAATGAGTGCCGACGCGTTGAATACTCAAGTTCTGATGCGTACGGAAACCAGTTATGATTATAGCAATCTCCTCGACGCACAACAGTTGCCCGAAGGCACCTATACGCTTTGTGTGGACGTCTACCGATGGACTGACAAGGACAATCCTGCACGAGAATCCATCACCATTGGGCCTTGTCCTACGTTCGTCATTTGCTATTCGGGGTCCGCACCCGAACTGGAGTCTCCCATGCCAGGTGCACAATTAGCCTTGAATGGTGCCCAAGTGGTGATACCTAATAAGAAAATCAATTTCTTTTGGACTCCCGTCATCTCCAACTGTTCCGGCAAAAGCGCCAACTTCAATTATAAGTTGAAGGTGGTGAAAGTGCTGAAAGGTCAGAACTATCGGGATGCCATCAGGTACAACCCCACAGTCCTTTCCACAATGGTAAAAAACAACACCTTTGCAGTATTTGATACTTTGCGCGACATCAAGGTACAGATGGAAAAAGGTGCACTCTATGTGGCACAGGTACAGGCCGAACAAATCCAAACTGGCAATAGGACAGAGAATTTCAACGTAGCCAATGATGGCAAAAGCCAACCGATGCCTTTCTATTGGGGCTACGCTGAAGGTGAGAATCTTATGAGTTCCCAGCTGGGGGGATTAGATAGCCCTAACATCTACCCTAACGGAATCTTGGATGATAACAATGACACCCCAACAGAAAGCTATAAGAGAAGATATGGTTATAGTGTGGAGGAGGAAGATAGCGAAGAAGGGGATGAAAGTGAAGGAATTGAGGGTCTGACAATATGGGATGGCGGCGTTGAGGAGGTGTCTGAATTGGACAACATTCAAGATGAGATGAAAAATCCCTACCTCGCTGGTTTTATCCAAGATGCCGCCGCTGTGGCTGAACTCACGGAAGCCTATCCTGATGAACGACAATATGTGCCTACTCCCAAGCGCCGTTATGTGGAGAGCGACGGCTACTACACCGTCCCTATGACCGATGATTTAGAAGTCAGTTTCATGCCCATACGACATGAATCTCTAAAAAATGTCTCCTATACCATAGAATTGTATGATTACATGGAAGGTGGCATTGACAGTATCACAACTTACGAACCTCTGTTTGTAGAGGAGATTGAAGATGCGCCTGAGAGCTTCAACAAGATGGATAGCCATGAATTGATCAGCCGCACCCTTACTGGATGGGGTTCCGAGCTGGAACAAGGCAGCCTCTACTATCTGCAACTTTCAAGCTTCTATACGGTTGATTATTGGAATTACTCGATTTCCGACACTAGTTTTTACGTCAATGAGATGTTGGCGGAACACATCCACGACACCATCTCGCGTGAATTTGTGGAAGAAGAGTTGGAGCATACTACCGGAGTCATGTTCCAATGGGGTGACGACCCTGAGGCGCCAGAGTTCACGACACCACAATGGAAGGCTCCAGTGGACCGCTCAAACGATGATATTTATGACCCGGTTAATTACAGACTTCCCTCCTCTGTGCCAGAAATACAGAAAGCAAAGACGTTCCCTGTTTCCTGGACTCCTGTCAAGAATATAGCCAAAGGGGACAAGGTGGAATATGAGGTGAATGTCTATGAGCTAAAGCCAGACCAAACCTTGGAAAAGGCTATTTCAGCAAATGAGGTGTTAGTCTCACGAACCGTGACCAATGCCAATGAGATTTCCGAAAATGATACGGATTTCTTCAAGGTATTCTCCGCCAAGAAGACTTACGTGATGACACTTAGCACAATTGTCGACGGTGAAAGCGACACCATTTACCACTTTAAGAATGGCAACAAAGCTCTTCCTGTCATCTTTAAGGTAGTGAAATAATCACTCAGAAGCTTCTTGACGTGATCAAGCTACGGGGGCGTAAATTCAAGTAAAGGATTTACGTCCCCGTTTTGTGTCTTGCCGTCATCAAGGTTTGGATTCACCAAAGTCATTGGACTCAAAAAAAATGTACCGCTCCTTGTCACAAAACGGCTTCTTCAAACGTCTTGTAAATGTAAAAGCTCCAAAGATGGACCCTGAATTTGAAAAGACATATCAAAGCTATTACCCGAAATTGTTCAGGATTGCAACTAAAATACTGCTAGACCCCGAGGACGCAAAAGATGTGGTGCAGGAAGTGTTCACCGCGTATTATTTCGCGATGAACAACGAGAAAGTCATTCGCGACACGAAAAACTGGCTTGTCAGGAGTACCATCAACAAGGGAATTGACTACAAACGGAAAACGGCAAGGACTGTCACGATGGAAAACCCAATGCCCGAAACAAATGAAAGCCACCAAGACAAAGCCCCCGACATTCTCAACGCAATAGCGCATCTCAACGAGAAGGAGCAAACGCTTGTCGTGCTTTACAGCGAAGGTTATTCCTACAAGGAAATTGCGGAAATGACGAGGCGCAATTACCATTCCATAGGGAAAACCCTGTCGAGAATCTTGGATAAAATCAAAAAGCACGTGCTATGAAACACTTGAACGACAAAACGATACAAAGCTATATTGACAATGAATTGCCAGAAAGCGATAGAAAGAAGGTGAAAATGCACCTCGAAAATTGTCCATCGTGCAGGCAAAGAGTCGAAGCACAACGATCTTTCTCCGAAAAAATGAAGAAATCGTTGGAGACCTTGGTTCCGAATGACGTCTCAGCGCCAGAGTTCAGTTTCGGAAGGGCGACAAGGCCAGAAGTGAACGTCACCCGCATTGTCTTTATCTCCTCTTTGGCAACCGCCAGTGCCATAGCGCTTATCGTAATGGCAATCAATCTGTTGTCGAAGCCCAAACCAACTGATTACATCTTCGACTTTTACACCATCGAAGATTACGACGCAAACAAACCTTCTGCCGAACAGGAATTTGCCGAGTTCAAGATGCAATTACAAACTGAAAAAACGGATATTAACCTTTAAATATCAAAGCCATGAAGAACTTATTTTTAATCATTGTATTGGCCGTTGCAACTTGTTTTAAAGTTGATGCGCAAGTGATACAACTCGTTCCCGACGAAACCTACGGTCAAGGGAACAACTGGGACAAAATCTTTGACACGTATTATGACACCTTAGATGGCCGTCCCTACGGATTGCGGAAGCAACTTGTCGTTTTCGATGACGGCAAAGCCATGGTCAGCCATGCCACGAGGAACAGGTATTCCCTATTCGATGCAAACGGCAAATTCCTGAAGGATATCACCTTGTACTTCGCTGACAAAGGCAAGAAGCCTCGTAACCTCCAACCCGTGGAAGGGAAGTTGGGTAACTTGTATTTCACTCAGGCCAACAACACGGGCGACATTTACCTGTTTGATGACAAAGGATTGATTGTCAAGGAACTGAAAATCAAATACCAAGCCTTGGAAATGTTAGCATTGGACGACCACCACATTGCTATCTACGGAGGCACGTCGTGGACTAATAAATACAGGCACTTGGTATCCATTTTGGATACAAAAACAGGTAAGGAGAAAATCCTTTGCGATAAATTCAGTGAGTCGAGTGGAGAACTCAAAAACAAGGGCTACTTCATTTACACTGAAGGCAAAAGGGATGACATGAAAGGCCAGTGGCAAATCGCGAAAGTCAACGACAAGCTCATCGTTTCCAACCCGATAGACGGGCTGGTGAGAACCTACGATTTCAGTGGAAACAAGATTTCGGAAAAACTATTGGATTGGGAACCACAAACCCTGACCGTTGAAGAGCAAATTGCCTTGCAAAACGCACGAATCAAGGACTTGAAAGACGAGTTGCCTGGGGAAACCGACGAGAGAGTGCTTAGATTTTACAACGACTTTATTACCTTTTATGAAAACGGCATCCAACACATTAAAGAGCCTATCAATATGGGGTGGTTCACTATGGCCATCAAAGGCAACGACGACAACATCCTTTTCTTTGGCGATGCCGAGGTGGCAGGCCAAAACACATTCCACGTCTATTCGGTCAGCAAAGGGCAAAGCATTTCGACAGGGTCCTTCCAATGCGAAGACTACGACCTTGCCCTAACGAAAAAGCGCTTCGTGTGCCACAATGGGTTTTACTATGGTGTCCAAGTGCTGAAGAATTGTGATGGGATGCCGCTGCGATTGGTGAGGTTTAAGGCGAAGTGAGAGATGCGTTTATTTTTACAAATGGCTGGGGTGATGATGTAACAATCCACCTCAGCCATTACTATTTTTGTCCTTCTTCATAATCAAATAGTTTGGTGGGGCAAATGTTGAGATAATTTGGGGATGAAAAGAAAAAATTGTACTTTTGCTCTTTAAACAAAAAATGAAAACGGTATGAAAAAAGAAGAAATCCAAGTTCTTTTTCAAAGCTATGAGGATGCAGTATGCTTAATTGATGACACAGAATGTTGGAGTGCAAGAGAATTACAGCAATTATTAGGTTATAGCCTCTGGCAAAACTTCAGTAAAGTAATTGCCAAAGCGAAAGAATCTTGCCAAAATGTCGGGCAAGAAATCAGTGACCATTTTATTGACGTCAATAAAATGGTTACGATTGGTTCTGGTGCTGAAAGAGAAGTAGATGACATCATGCTCACCCGTTACGCATGCTATCTTGTCGCTCAAAATGGAGACCCAAGAAAACCCCAAATTGCCTTCGCCCAAACCTATTTCGCCGTGCAAACTCGCCGTGCAGAACTCATCGAGCAACGATTGCTGGAAGTGGAGCGCGTAAAAGCGCGTGCTAAACTGCAAGAAACCGAGCGTAAACTATCAGGCATCCTATATGAACGAGGGATAAACGACCAAACTTTTGCCGTTATCCGTTCAAAAGGCGACCAAGCGCTTTTCCGCTTGAGTACCAACATGATGAAACAACGTCTTGGGATGCCACAGACTCGTCCTTTGGCAGACTTTCTTCCAACAATCAGCATCAAGGCAAAGGATTTTGCAGCCGAAATGACCAGTGTCAATGTACAAACAAAAGATTTGAAAGGCGAGGCTTCCATTACAAAGGAACATGTCGATAATAATGCCGCAGTCCGCCAAATGTTGATTGAAAGAGGGATTGTGCCTGAAAACCTACCGCCTGCGGAAGATGTGAAGAAAGTGGAGCGACGTTTGGAAAGTGAGAAGAAAAAAGTTTTGAAAAACAAAAAGTAACGCTATGGCTATACCAAAATTTGAAGATTTTCTTTATCCTTTCTTATATCAATTAAAGGATAAAGATGTTAGCACTAAAGAGATGAAAAATGCTCTGGTGTTGCATTTTGGTCTTACGGAAGAAGATTGTTCCATAAAGACCAAAACCGGTTCAACATTTCAATTGAACGACCGCATCGGTTGGACACGACAGTGGTTACGCCGTGCCCTTTTTATAGAAATACCTCAAAGAGGCGTATATCGCATCACACAAAGAGGGAAAGATTACCTAAAGACTCATATGGATTTGAGGCAAGAAGATTTGCTCCAGTATCCAGAATATGCTGAATATGCTGGAATCCCAACTTCTTCTAAGGGAAAGCTAAAGTCAGATGGTTCAAAAGCAGTAGATGATGCTATTGAAGAGATGACTCCTACTGAGCAGATGGATGTTGCTTTCAAGAAAATCAATGATGATTTATCAGCCGATTTGCTCCAAAAAGTTTTAGATATGAGTCCCAATTTCTTCGAGAAACTTGTGCTTGATTTACTGCTAAATATGGGGTTTGGAAGCAAGAACAAAGAGATGGCAATTGTCACTCCAACAAGTCACGACAACGGTGTAGATGGCATCATTCCCGAAGATGCTCTTAGGTTAGATAAAATATATATCCAAGCTAAACGGTATACGGACAATCCCGTTAGCAAGCCTGAAATTCACAAGTTTATTGGTGCTCTTGATGAACAAAAAGCTACCAAAGGCGTTTTCATAACAACAAGTAAATTCACTACAGGAGCCAAAGAAACAGCCGATAAAGCCAGCAAAAAGATTGTGCTCATTGACGGCAAGAATCTTGCTGACTACATGATAGAATACAATGTAGGAGTAAGCGAGAAAAAGGTATATGAAGTAAAGAAATTAGATTCTGACTATTTTGAAGAATAAAAGAGTAGATAAGAAATGATTGAACAAAATCTTTTGAAATACTGTTATTTCTACAAGGGGGAAGCACTGCCACCCTTTGATCAAAACGATGGTCGCAGACTCCTATGGTTAGCTGAAAAATGGATTTGCGAAGAAGGGAATGACCTCATTAAACCAACAGACCCCAAAAAAAGCATGGCCTTGTTTGTGGAAGCTTATGTCGGCAAGTGGGCGCCATTCAAAGCATCATCAATTATGGAATTATATTCTGCAAAACTAAAATATTGAGATTAGTAATATCCACTTAATCCAACCTACACGAAACCCCTCAAAATCATATGATTATGAGGGGTTTTTCATTTGTACCCGAGGCCGGGCTCGAACCGGCACGCCTTTAAAGGGCAAGGGATTTTAAGTCCCTCGTGTCTACCAATTCCACCACTCAGGCACTTACACAAAAAATCCCGACTTCCATCGGGACCTTGTGGAGCGGAAAACGAGAC
>JAFRRE010000183.1 GCA_017428285.1 Bacteroidales bacterium
CAACAGCAAGTGCCACAGAAACATACCGCCCTGAGCAAGTCGAAGGGTAAGGGTGAAAACGCGAGGTAAGAGCTCACGCATCGGGTGGCGACATTCCGGTGAGGTAAACCTTATGGGCTGCAAGTCCAAGTATAGAGACAACGAAGCTTTCGGGCTTCAAGAGGGCTGCTCGTCCGCGTCTCAGGGTAGGGCGCTTGAGCCTGCGGGCGACCGCAGGTCTAGAGAAATGACAGTCGCCCCGCAAGGGGAACAGAATCCCGCTTATTCGTCTGGGTCGTTAGCTAACAGGAAGTCCCGCTTTGGCGGGACTTCTTTGTTTTGTATTACACCGCCAGCAACACCAACAGCTGCGCTGTGAAAATCCTCAAGAACATGGTCAAGGGATACACGGTGGCATAGCCCATGTTGGGCAATTTGCAGCCTTCGGGCGCCACGGTATTGGCAAAGGCAAGGGTGGGAGGGTCGGTGTGGCTGCCGCCGATGAAGCCCATCAGCGTGTAATAGTTCATTTTCAGTACCAAACGACCGAAGAGCGTGACCAAGATAGGTGGCACCATGGTGATGATGACACCGTAGACGACCCACATATAATGAACTTGGACGGTTTCTACGAACTTGCCACCTGCGCCCAAGCCCACACCAGCAAGGAAGAGTGCGATACCCACTTCGCGAAGCGCATGAACTCCCTGCCCTTCTGTGAACTCGGTGCTGAACCAGCCTTTCTTCACCCCAAGCCAGCCCCCGATGATGGCCACAACCAAGGGTCCGCCAGCAAGACCTAGTTTGATTGGCGCCTTCATGCCCACTGGGATCGGGATGGAACCGATGATGATGCCTAAAGCGATAATGACAAACACAGGGATGAGTAGGAAACCACTTTTGCCTTTTTTGCCTGAGGTGGCATCAACAGCCGTTGTTTCCAAAGTGACGGGCTCTTTCGCCAGATCGATGCGGCAGAGCGGACGAAGTAAGATACAGGTTAAGATCATGCCTACCACAGCCAAGGGATAGGCCACGGCATATCCAGCCGCAAGTCGGTCGGTAGCACCTTCGATGCCCAAATCGGTGACGGCTTGTTGTGCAGCTGAAAGTCCTGGTGTGTTGGTGATGGCTCCTGTGTAAACACCTGCCATGTCAGCCAAATCCTGATGTGCAACTTTGGCGATGATGACGGTAATCAGCACCCCTAGAGCAACATTGACCAAAGCCATCAAATTCATGGCCAAGCCGCCTTTCTTGAAGGAACGGAAAAAGCCTGGACCTACTTGCAGACCGACAGCTACGACAAAGAGAATCAGGCCGAACTCTTTGATGACATGAAGCATTTCGGCATTAAGGCTGATGCCGCATGCACTGAAGGCGATGCCAACAAAGAGCACCCATGTGATGCCCAAAGAAATCTTGGCGATTTTGATTTTACCCAAAAGGAACCCAATGAAGATGGACAAAGCTAAATACAGGATGGTGGGACCAACGCCTGAACCTGTGAAAAGACTCAACATAAATGTAGGGTTTTTGGTTGTTAGATATCTGCGGCAAAAGTAGTGCATTTTTCCGTGCTTACGGCCACAAACCGATAATAAAAACCCATGAATTCCGTTTTCATACTGTCGTTTCGAACGAATTTTAATCTTTTTTACAAACCAAAGAGAGATTTTTGTATTTTCGCCCAAATTTTGACTTATGAAATCAGGACTGATCAAAGGCATGATAATGGTGGTGTTTGCCATTTTAACTGTTTCATTATCAGCGCAAAAACATATCGAAAACTACGACCCTGAAGCACTTTTCAATGAAGGTGTGTTGCTTTTCCAAAATCAGGAATATGGTGCAGCGCTCTCCGTTTTTAACCAATATCGCGCCCAAGCAGCTGATGCCAAATCGCAGCGTTGCGTCGACGCGCAATATTATGAGGCGGTCAGTTCGCTCTATTTGGGTCAGGCCGACGGTCCAGCGAAGATCATCCAGTTCGTGAATGATAATCCGGGCAGTACTTGGGCGAAACACGCCAATTTCTTGTATGCCAACCATTTGTTCAAGGAAAAGAAGTACAAGGAGGCTTTGGCCATCTATGAAAAGACGGACACCTTCACGCTTACCACCGATGAAGCGCAGCAGATGCAGTTCAACATGGGCTATGCCTATTTCCAGTCGAATGAGTTGGACAAGGCTATGCCGCTCTTCCACGGACTGATGATGAACGAAGGAAAATACAAGGATTCGGCGCGTTACTATTATGCTCATATCCAATATGTCAAAGAGAAATATAACGAGGCTTTGGACAACTTCCGCCGTCTACGAACCCATAAGGACTATGCCAAGGTGGTGCCCTCTTACATCATGCAGATAGCCTACCTTAAAGGCGATTACCAGTCGGTGATTGAAGAAGGTCCCGACTATATCCGTCAGGCCGACAAGAAACGCAAGGCGGAGATGGCACAAATCGTCGCAGATGCCTATTTCCAACAGAAGGACTACGACAAGGCCTTGGAATACTACGACATCTATAAGAAGAACTTGACTCGGGCTGCCACACGCGAAGCCTTTTACCAGATGGGTGTCAGCAAGATGATGAAGGGCAACTACAAGGATGCCATTCCCGATTTGCAGAAGGTGGCTGGAAACAACGACATCCTCGCACAATATGCTTCCTATTACTTGGCTTCGTGTTACGCCAAAACGGACGAGCTGAAATATGCCCGCAGTGCCTTCTTTACTGCCTATTCCGCGGGCTTCGATGTCGAACTTGCCGAAGAGGCCTTGTTTGACTATGCCCGGCTGAGCCTCATCCCTGGCACTGACCCCTTCAATGAGGCCGTTGGCTTGCTTGACAACTTTGTCGCCGAGCATCCCGATTCGGAGCGCAAGGCCGAAGCAGAAGAGATGTCTATTTATTTGTTGCTCAACTCGAAGGAAAACGATGAAGCCCTCCGCCGTCTTGAGGCGATGAAGAAGAAAAGCGCTGAGTTGCAGACGGTTTACAACGATTTGCTGTATGCCACGGGTGTTGACCATTTCCAGAACGGCAACTTCGACAAGGCGCAGGAGTATTTCTCCAAGATTATGAACACCACCCAAGACTTGACCAAGAAAGCTGAGGCTTGCTTCTGGATGGGTGAGTCGGCCTACCAGATGGGCGACCACACCACGGCGGGCAAGTACCTACTTCAGTTCAAAGGAATGAAATCTGCCACCAGCATGCCGGAGTATAACCTTGCGGACTACGATTTGGGCTACATCTATTACCAAAAGCCTGATTATACCGCTGCGATAATGCGTTTCAAGAGCTTCATCCGTCTTGCCAAGGACAGCAGCCAGAACGACCTCAAGACCGATGCCTATCTTCGTCTCGGTGACTGCTATTTTATGGAGCGCAACTACACTTATGCCATCAACTACTATGACCAGGTCATCCGTCCTGGGAAACGCAATGCCGACTATGCCCTCTATCAACAAAGCCTTTGCTATGGCGCAAAAGGCAATGTGAACCAAAAGATCAACATGCTGAACGACCTGATTCAGGCCTATCCGAGCACGCCTTATTATGAGCAGGCACTGTTCGAAATCGGAAATACCTATCTCGTTCACGGCGACAAGCGTTCGGCTCTCGCCAACTTCAACCGCCTCATCAAGGATCGTCCGCGTTCAAGTTATACGCGCCAAGCCATGATGAAGGTCGGCATGGTTTATTACAACAATAACCAATACGACCAAGCTTTGGCCAATTTGAAGAATTTGGTGGCCTCCTATCCCAATACCGACGAGTCACGCGAAGCCATGAACATCATCCGCAGCATCTATATGGAGCAGAACAACTTGGATGAATACTTCGGTTATGTCAATGCCAATGGCGGTCAGGTGAAGGTCACCCAACAGGATTCCTTGGCCTTCGCCAATGCTGAGGGCTTCTACCTTGATGGACAATATCAGAAAGCCCAGACCGCCTTGCAGTATTATTTCGACAACTTCAAGCGTGGCGCTTATCTGCTGAAGGCACACTACTATGGCCTCGAATGTGCCGAAAGGGTAGGGACGGAAGACCAAGTCGTAGAACACCTTAATTATATATTGTCGCAACCCGACAACGACTACACTGACAATGCCCTGTTGAAGATGGCGCGTATCGAGTATGAAAAGAGCAATTATAATAAGGCTGGAGAATGCTACGAGCGCCTGTTCCGCATCACAGAAGAGCCGCTCAAGCGACTCGAAGCCCTCGAAGGCTGCATGAAGAGCAACTTCTTCATGGGCAAATACGACAAGGCTATCGAGATGGGTGAAATCATGCGCCAGTCGCGCGAGTTGACCGACGAGCAGGTCAATCAGATCAACCACATCATGGGCAAGTCGTACTTCGAGAAGGGCAACTATAGCGCAGCCATCGAGAAACTCGACAAGAGCGCACGCAACGATAAGTCGGTGTATGGTGCCGAGAGTGCTTATTACTCCGCTTTGGCTTCCATTAAGATGAAAAAATACGATGAGGCCGAAAATAAGGTCTTCGATATCGCCGATAACTTCTCGAACCATGATTACTGGGTTGCCAAGTCGTTTATCGCGTTGGCTGATGTGTATGTGGCCAAGGACAACTATTTCCAGGCCAAGGAAACCCTTCGCAGCGTCATCGACAACTACAAAGGCAGCGACCTGAAACAAGAAGCCCGCGCCAAACTCGCTGAGGTGGAACGCAAGGAACCCAAAGTGGGCAAAAGCAACGGCATCGAACCTATAGAAATGGAATAGTCCCGAAGGGACGCCCCTACCATACCCTGGGATGCAATCCCAGGTCATAATAACAAGATATATGAAGAGACACATCCTAATAACAACCCTGGCCCTCCTGGCCGTCACCGCCTTCGCCCAACATGATGAACAAGTCACCGTGGAAGGCAAATACCGTCCCAAAGTGAATAAGGTGAACAAGATGCAGCTCACCCCTGAGACGCCTCAGCCCTCTTATAACTTCCCAAGTACGGAAGTCACCCCAAAGGATGCCAAGCAGAAGTTTGCCCTCGACTTGGAAAAAATCGCTCCGACAGCTTTCTCATCGAAAAACGACAAGATTGTCACCCCAACGGAGAATTTCCTCATGGCAGGTTTCGGCTCAAGGATTTCACCCATCTTCCTCTATAAGCACAACTCTATGCAGACCAAGACCTTGGGTCTCGGTGTGGGCATCAAGCATAACTCCTCGTGGCTCGGTATCAAGAATTACGCACCATCAGGCTACATGAACAATGCCTTTGATATCAATGTCACAACGAGCAAGTTCGACGGCTTCCAGGTGGATGGCGGCGTCTATTACAAGAATGACATGTACCATTATTATGGCATCAATCTGGCGGAGGACTCGCTGAACAAAGAACAACTTGAAGTCTATGCCCCGAGGGTCACCTACAATAAAATAGGTGGACATTTGGGATTGACCTCCACTTCGACTCGTATCGGTGAATTGGAACACACTGCCCATGTGGACTATTTCTATCTGTTTGGAAGAGAACACAATCTGGATTTAGGATATACCCTTAGTTATGCTGACAATTTCTGGGGCGACAAGAGCCATCCGCAAAAGGTAGGCGTTGACTTGGGATTCCAGTATGACTATTGCATGGGACAAGGCGACAAATTGTTTGTGGTCGACCGTATTTGGTTCAAAGTCAATCCTTTCTTCGAGATGAGTGAAGAGTTTTATCGTTTACATCTTGGCGTGCGTTTGGATGGAACCACGAAGGGCGCTGATGCGGACAAGTTCTTGGCGGTTTGTCCCGATTTGAGCGGTAGCTTGTTCGTCTTGGACAAGAAGCTGGAATTCTATGCAGGATTGAACGGAGGCCGCAAATTGTTGCGTTTCAGCGATGTGGTTGAAGATAATCCTTTCGTTACTTCATACTTAAGCCCTTCCTTGCTGGTTCAGAATGTGAAACTCGGTTTTGAGGGAGGCGTGCGCACCAACATCATGGAGATTGTGGATTTGCATCTCGGCGTTCGCTATCGCCAAACGGCTGGCGATCCGTTCTATGTCTACCATATCCCTGACCCAACCGAAGTGCCACAAGGCTATGATCCCATCATGAATACTTTTGAACTCGTGTATGATGAGACGCAAACGGTGACTGTCATGGCCGATGCCCGCGTCAAGATGCGCAATAGTCTTACCGCTGATTTGGGCTTTGCCTACAACAATTGCAAGCCTACCGTTGAAGAATATGCATGGTACCGTCCTACGACGGAAGGAAAACTGAAAGTGACCTACGATTTTGATGACAAGTTGTCTTTCAACACCACTTTCCTTTACCAAGGTGGACGCTATGCCAAGGTGTGGGACGGTGTGGTCGACTGGCAGAACTTCAATTTCAAGGCTGAAAAGCTGAAGGATGTCTTCGACCTCAGCCTTGGTGCCGACTACAAAGTGAACGAGCAGATTACGGCTTTCGCTTTGTTGGATAATGTGGCGCATCAGAAATACCAGATGTTCTACAATTATCCTGTCACAGGTATTCAGTTTTTTGCTGGCGTGAAGTTGACTTTCTGAAGATGTCTTAAACGCTCTAAAAAGCCCCTTCCAGCGGATGGGGCTTTTTCTTTCCCGCGTGCGCGAGGGAACAAGCCGTTTTTGAAATTTGCCTATTTTTAGCCCCGTAGAGCCGTTTTGGACAAAAAACAAAATTCTCAACTTTTTTGTGTTTCGTGCCGAAATTTTCCGTATCTTTGCACCTTTAATTGAAAACAGCTAAATTTTAGAAAATGACTGAAGAAGAGAAAAGAGAATTGGCAAGCGAAGAATATGGTGCCAGTAAGATTCAGGTATTGGAAGGCTTGGAGGCTGTGCGTAAGCGTCCGGCCATGTATATTGGCGATGTCCATTTCCGCGGCTTGCATCATTTAGTATATGAAGTAGTCGACAACTCCATCGACGAGGCCATGGCGGGCTATTGCGACAAGATTGACGTCCGTATCCTGCCAGGCAATGCCATCAGTGTATTGGACAATGGTCGTGGTATCCCCACAGGTATGCACCCCAAAGAGCATAGATCGGCTTTGGAAGTGGTTTTGACCGTGTTGCACGCTGGTGGTAAGTTCGACAAGGGTTCCTATAAGGTGTCTGGCGGTTTGCACGGCGTGGGTGTCAGCTGCGTGAATGCCCTTTCGACCCACCTCACTGCTGAGGTCTATCGTGAAGGCCAAATTTTCAAGCAGGAATATGAATGCGGTAAGCCGCTGTATGATGTGAAAGTGGTGGGCACGACCGAGATGAATGGTACCCGCATCACCTTCCAGCCCGATGGCTCCATCTTCCAAACCACGGAATACGACTATAGCACCCTCGCCAACCGTATGCGCGAGTTGGCCTATCTTAACCACGGCATTACCATCGTGCTCACCGATGAGCGTGAGAAAATGGAAAACGGCGAATATCGCAGCGAGACTTTCTATTCCGAGAACGGCCTCATCGACTTCATCGCTTATCTGGATGCCAACCGCGAGAAACTCATCCCCGAGCCGATTTATATCTCTGGCGAGAGGAACAATGTTCCGGTTGAGATTGCTTTGGAATACAACAACGAGTACAAAGAGAATTTGCACTCGTATGTCAACAATATCAACACGATAGAAGGTGGTACACACTTGCAAGGCTTCCGTTCGGGTCTCACCCGTTCGTTCAACGCCTATGCTGAAAAGAGTGGTTTGCTGGAGAAATTGGAAAAGCTGAAGGTTAAAATTTCGCCTGACGACTTCCGCGAAGGTCTCACCGCCGTTATCTCGGTGAAGGTACCGGAGCCGCAATTTGAGGGTCAGACCAAGACCAAGCTTGGCAACGACGAGGTGATGGGTATCGTCAACTCCATCGTGGGTCAACAATTATCCGACTATCTGGAAGAACATCCCAAAGAGGCCAAGACCATTTTCGACAAGGTGACTTTGGCCGCCCAAGCCCGTCAAGCGGCACGCAATGCCCGTGAGAAGGTGCAACGCAAAGGCGCTTTGTCAGGCTTTAGCCTGCCAGGCAAATTGGCTGACTGCTCTGAGCGCGACCCAGCCAAGACAGAGCTTTACCTCGTTGAGGGTGATTCTGCAGGTGGTTCCGCCAAGCAAGGCCGCGACCGTAACTTCCAAGCCATTCTGCCTTTGCGTGGTAAGATCTTGAATGTCGAGAAGGCCATGGAACATCGCGTGTTCGACAGCGAGGAGATCAAGAACATCTACACCGCTTTAGGCGTGACCATCGGCACCGAAGAGGATAGTAAAGCCTTGAATCTCGAGAAGTTGCGTTACCACAAGGTCATCATCATGACCGATGCTGATGTCGATGGTAGCCACATCACCACCCTAATTTTGACCTTCTTCTTCCGTTATATGCGTGAGTTGATTGAAAATGGTTATGTGTATTGTGCTACACCGCCTTTGTACCTCATTAAGCGTGGCACCAAGCCCATCCGCTATTGCTGGACCGATGAGGAACGCTTTGCCAGCATGGCCGAGCTGACCAAGAACGGCACCGTGAGTGGATACGATGTGCAGCGTTACAAAGGTCTCGGTGAAATGAACCCCGAACAACTTTGGGAAACCACCATGGATCCAGCCCATCGTACCTTGCGTCAGGTGACTATCGAGAACGCCATGGAGGCCGACCACATCTTCTCCATGCTGATGGGCGACGAAGTGGCTCCGCGTCGCGAGTTCATCGAGCAGAATGCCACATACGCCAATATTGACGCATAGTCTTTGATGTTCGACACTATCGAAAGGCCGCGAAAGCGGCCTTTTTTTGTTGAAAATAATGCAGCGCCTCTTGCACAAGTCAAATTTAATATTGAACTTTGCACAAATTTATCGCGTATGGAAACATTCAAAAAAGGGGAGAAGATTGGCAAATATGTCATCAACTCATTCATTAAGAAAGGCATTGTTGCTGAATCATATACGGTGCTCGGTCCCGACGACATGATGTACTTCATGAAGGTGTTCGACCTTAGGAGCATCCCTCACGAGCAGCTTTTTGAGGGTAAGGAGGTCTACGAAATACAACTCTGCAAGGAACTGAACACCGAGGAGAACCAGAATGTTGTTCGTTATGTCGACAACGGAGAGGTGAAAAAAGGCAACGCGGTCTATCATTATCTGGTGACAGAGTTCTACCGTGGTTCCTTGCTCTTGGATGCTGTCAGGGAAGAGGGTCGCTTCGACCTTGAAGATGCGGTGCAAATCACGCTCTGTGTTTTGAGCGGTTTGTCGTTTATTCACTCCCGTGCATTGATACACAATGATATACGGCCTTCCAACATCATGCTTCAAGAGTTGGATGACGGTATGCTGATGCCGACCATCATCGACCTGGGCCATATCTCTTACATGGTCAAAGGCCGCCCGACTTTTGTCGATGAGGATTTGATGCCCTATTTCCGTGCCCCTGAAACCTTCCGCGCGGTTTACACGGTGAAGAGTGACATCTTCTCCACGGGCGCACTTCTTTATTTCCTGATGTTTGGTAAGGCGCCTTGGGAGGGACCGGATTTGAGAGTCCTTGACGGCGACAAGCAAAAGATTGCCGATGCGTTGAAGAAAGCGAGGAAACAAGAGCTTGTTTTGGAGACAGATGAGGTGAAACTCCCTGATTATATGAAGGCTATCCTGCTGAAGGCCTTGGCCAAAAAGCCAGATGACCGTTTTGCCTCGGCGGGTGAGTTCGCCCAAGCTTTGTTTGAGCAGGTGATGCCCGAATTGGCGAAACGAGTGGAAGAGGAAGAAGCAAAACCGGATACCGATGCACAAGGCCAAGACAACAGCGGCCCAATCATCACCTACAAGAAGGGCACTGGCAGCGGCTTCGACAATGTGACAGGTCGCGATGAACTGAAAGAGCAGTTGCGCAAGGAAGTGCTCTTCGCTTTGCAGAATCCTGAAAAAGCGAAATTGTACAAGCTGCCGACGATTAACGGCGTGCTGCTCTATGGCCCTCCTGGATGCGGGAAAAGTCTTGTCCTTGAGAGCTTTGCTGAGGAATTGGGCTTCAATTACACCATCATTAGAGGGCCAGAATTTGGACATATCTATCAAGAAGGTGTGCTGGATAATTTGCAGCGAGTCTTCGATGCTGCCGAAATCAAGGCGCCATTTGTCATCTGTATCGATGAGCTTGAGTTTGTGGCACCCAATCCGAATGCCGAAGGAGATGAGAATGTCACGCCTCAGATTTCGGCTTTGTACGGCATGATGAACGATTGCTCTAAAAAGGGCATCCTCGTGGTAGCCACGACCAATCGCCCCGACCTCATTGACCAGTCTATCATGCGCATTGGTTGCTTCGACCGCGTGTTCTTTGTGCCGCAGCCTGATTTTGAGGCGCGTAAGGACATCTTCATGGACCATTTGAAAGATCGTCCCTGTGAGGAACTCGATTTCGACGAGCTGGCCAAGATGTCGGATGATTTCAATGCTGGTGACATTACAGAGGCTGTCAATGAGGCCGCCATGACCGCTGCCTACAACGATGTGCCGATTTCGCAAAAGATCCTCGTTGATGTACTGAAATACAAGAACCCGACCTATTCCACCAAGACCCGCATCGGATTCCACAAAAAGTGATCGTGATGAACATTAAAACTTTGGTGTCAAGGTATTTGAAGTCCATAGGGGTTGCCTCTAAAAAGAACGACTTGGGCTTGAATTTCAGCTATGAAGGCTGGAATTTCCTCCTATGGAATGATGCAGATGACCCGTTGTTTTTCCGGTTGATTTTGCCAGGCGTTTTCGATGTGACTGACGATAACTTTGCCGAGGCTATCATGGCTTGCAACAATGTCAATTGGAACTATAAGGTGGTTAAGGCTGTGCTCTATGAGTTTGAGGATGAACACGATAAAGGCTCTTCGGTCTGGATGTGTTTTGAGCAGATGCTCGACTCCACGCCACAGGTTGAGGAATTGATTCCTCGTGCCGTCCACAGCCTCATTGCCGCTGCTGAAGCGTTTAATAAGGAAATGATGGAAGAATGAGATTCCCTTCGGGAATGGAAGACGGAAATAAGGTTTCCAGCGGCGGCTAAGAGACCTTACGATATGTAGACGTAATAAACCGCCGCTTGATAACATATAGTTAATGCTCCATTCCCGAAGGGAATCTTTATATGAAACTAATACTTACAATAATATGAAAATCAAACTCTTACTAATCTCAATGCTATTAGCAAACCTTGCCATGGCACAGTATGCCCCGGCCGGCGACAAAATCAAAACCCGTTGGGCTGAACAGGTCTCACCTGAAAGCGCCTTGCCTGAATACCCGCGACCAATGATGGTGCGCCCAGATTGGAAAAGCCTCAATGGCCTTTGGCAGTATGCCATCACGACAAAAGGGGAGAAGGCTCCTCAACGTTACGAAGGTGACATCCTCGTGCCGTTCTGCATCGAGTCATCACTTTCTGGGGTACAGAAGGAGGTTGGACCCGACAATGCCTTATGGTATCAGAAAACCTTTGCTGTGCCTGCTAATTGGAAAAACGGCCGTATCCTGTTGCATTTCGGTGCGGTGGATTGGATGACGGATGTTTGGGTGAATGACATCAAAGTGGGCTCGCACACAGGTGGTTACACGCCTTTTACCTTCGACATTACACAGACTTTGAAAGGCAAACAAAACAACATGGTGATCCGCGTTTGGGATCCGACCAACAGCAGCTATATCCCACACGGAAAGCAGGTCATCAAGCCGCGTGGCATTTTCTACACTGCTGTGACGGGTATATGGCAGACGGTGTGGCTTGAGTATGTGCCTAAGGATTATATCCAGAACCTCGTTACTACACCTAATTTCGATAAGGCGACAGTCAGTGTGGACGTGGAGTTTTCCAATCCGACCAAGGATGACCTCTATCAGGTTGAGGTGACTTATGAAGGGAAGAAAGTGGCAACGGGCAAGGCCATCAACGGACAGCCCGTTGAGGTAAATATGCCTGAAGACTTCCTGCGCTGGACACCCGACCATCCTTTCTTGTACGACATGAAAGTCAAGGTGTTGCGCAAGGGCAAGGTGATTGATGAAGTGGATAGCTATTTTGCCATGCGTAGCTTTGGCACAAAGCGCGACGACAATGGTATTGTGCGTCTCACCTTGAATGGCCTCCCGATTTTCCATTTTGGCCCCCTCGACCAAGGTTGGTGGCCCGATGGCCTCTACACGGCTCCAACTGATGAGGCCTTGGCCTACGACATTCAAAAGACCAAAGACTTGGGCTTCAATATGATTCGCAAGCACGTGAAGGTAGAGCCGGCGCGTTGGTATTATCATTGCGACCGCATTGGAATGATTGTCTGGCAAGACATGCCTAGTGGCGGTCGTGGCCCCGAGTGGCAAACAACACAATACTACCAAGGGCCTCAGAGCTTACGCAGCCTCGAGTCTGAGGAGTGCTATATCAAAGAGTGGACCGAGATTATCAATAGCCTGAAGTCGCAGCCATGCATTGGTGTTTGGGTGCCTTTCAATGAATCGTGGGGACAGTTCAAGACCCCTGAAATCGTGGAGATGACCAAGAAACTCGACCCGACTCGTTTGGTGAATCCTGCCTCAGGCGGTAATTTCTACCAGTGTGGCGATATCCTCGACTTGCACCACTATCCCGAGCCGAAGATGGTGCTTTATGATCCGACCCGCGCCACGGTTTTAGGCGAATATGGAGGCATCGGGCGCAAGGTGGAAGGCCACACTTGGGTGAAAGACCAAGGCTGGGGCTATGTGGAGTTTGACACGGAAGAGAAGGTGACCGACACCTACTTGGAATATGCCAATCAATTGTACAAGATGGCTTTCCAAGGCTTTTCGGCAGCGGTCTATACGCAGACCACCGATTGTGAGACCGAGCTCAATGGTCTGATGACATACGATAGGGCGGTCATCAAACTGGATGAAAAGCGGTTGAAGCAAATCAACCGGAAAATCAGTCATGCATTTGCGGAATAACAAAAAAAGAGACGCGTTACGATGCGTCTCTTTTTTGTTGATTTAAGTTTTTACTTATTTGACTTCACCATTGATGGTAATTTGGGCGCCATAGGCTCCAGTCTCGATGTTGGCGTGGGTGATGTGGATTAGGAAGAGATTATCGCCATAGACAACGGCCAACATGTCGTTGTAGTCAGCGCTATTTTGGGCACTGATGTTGCGGTACTTTTCAATAGGAACGGAGGTTTCAGCCAGATTGGTGAAATAGGTGTATTTGTCGCTCATGTATATGATGTCATAAAAGTCATCGCCGTTGCACAAGTAAAGAATTACATCTTCATTCAAAGGCTCGATGGTGGCGAACACTTCTTTGTAGCTGGCAGTCCACTTCAAGCCCATGGCTGCCATTTCCTCTTCGGTGGTGCCAACGAGGCTGGCACCCTTACGGACCCATTCAATAGTGCGGCTGATTAGGGGTGCTTCATCCATTATGATTGTAAAAGCAATAACAGCAGTGTCGGTCTGGTTGTCAACATCGGTTACCACAGCTGTAATCGTACCATCCATAAGAGTATTGCTCTTTCTTTGCTCAAAGAGATAGTCTGAGAAATCATAAGAGGTCATTCCTGTGAGGTCGATGATGTTCTCAAAGGTATCATGATATGCTCCATTATCATAAGTGCTCAAATCCATAGTAATCCTAAGGCTGGCAAGTTCCTTCATGCTTTCGGCACTGGACTCAACGTGGAAACCATACTTGAGGTTGATGGCATTTTCGTCGTTGTAATCGATGATTGTAGGATTCTCAATTGTGCCAGTGATGAAGTTGTCGGCCACTATGACAGCGATTGAAGGCTTGCCCTCGATAATGATTTTTTGGAGCTGAACATGTAAAGATTGGGAGACTTCTTTCCCTCCTATATCGCTCAAAATAGCTGTGATGGTGACTCTGTCGTTGGGGTAGTCGTTTGGGAAAGAAACGTTGTCGTTATAAATGTATTCGGTTCCGCTCAACTCAAGGTTGGCTTTTTCCTCGTTATCGATTAGGATGATTAACGAAGAGAGTTCGGCGTTTGTTTGGGAATTGGAAAGGGCAATGAAACCTAAATTGTAGCTAGTGCCACATTGGAGTGTGTCGCCATTGGCAATGTATCCTTCTTGGTTGATTATACTCAAAGATGGTTTCGTGTTGACAGGCGTGACTGGGATTTCGGGCTCATCGGGCTCATCGGGCTTGACTTCTTTTTTGCAGCCAGCCAATAAAGCGATGCTGGCAAGGCACAACATGAAGAATGTAACGGTGGTCTTTTTCATCTTTTTTGTGTTTTAGATATTGTTATATCACAAATGAGTTATCATTTGCAAAAATAGCAAATTCATTGGAAATGGAACAAAAAAAAATAGGACGGCGTTAAACCGTCCTATTGTATTCCACAAAAACTGTAGCGTCATTATTTGGCTTCACCAGTGATGGTAATTTGGGTACCATAGCTACCAGTCTCGATGTCGGCGTAAGTGATGTGAACCAAGAAGAGATCATCGCCGTAGACAACGGCCAGCATGTCGTTGTAGCTGGAATCGTTATTGGTGGTGATGTTGCGATAGTTTTCAACAGGATCGGCAGTTTCAGCAAGATTGTTGAAGTAGGCGTACTTGTCGCTCCAGTAAACGATGTCATCAAAGTTAGCGCCATCGCATAAGTACATGACAACATTCTCATTCAAGGGCTCTATAGTGGCGAAAACTTCTTTGTGACTTCTAGTCCACTTCAGACCCATCGCAGCCATTTCCTGTTCGGTGTTACCTTGGAGTTGGTCGGCCTTGCGAACCCATTCAATAGTGTGGCCAATCAGGGCATCTTCTACCATCTGGACTTTGTAAGCGAGGGTGGCGGTGTTGCGTTGGTTGTCAACATCGATCACGACAGCCTTCACAGTCATATCGATTATGGTGAGGGTATCTCTATCTTGCTCGAAGACATAATCTGAATACTCGTAAGAAGTCTTACCAGTGAGGTCGATGGTGTCGCAGTAGCTATCTATACCACCATCTTCGTCAATCCACTCCCATGTAACAATGAGACTGGAAAGATCTTTCTTGGTTTCGGCGTTGTACTCAACATGGAAACCATACTGGAAGTTTTCGGCATTTTCATCGTCGAAATCGATGATTGTAGGATTGTCAACGGTGCCGGTGACAAAGTTCTCTCCCGTCATAACAGCGATGGAAGGCTCTGGATGTTCGATTGTTTTTGTGCAGCTTGCAAAGAAAGCAACGCTGAACATGCACACAAGTGCCAATGCTAATTTCTTCATTTCTTAATGATTTTAGTTAATAATTAGGTTATTTGCTTAAGTTGTTTCTTTCAAAGAACGTGGCAAAGATAGCAAATAGTTTGCCAAACTCTTCAAAACTGACAAAAAAATTAAAAAAAGCCTGTTTTTGGCAGGCTTTTTTCCTTTTAATGCAGTTTCATTTCTTAGATTAGTCTTCTACGATTGCTTCGTTCGGGCAAGCGCCGGCGCAAGTGCCGCAACCAACGCAGGTGTCAGGGTCGATGACATAGATGTCGCCTTCCGAAATAGCGCCCACCGGGCATTCGTCAATGCAAGTGCCGCAAGCAACGCAGCTGTCTGTGATTTTGTAAGCCATAATGTTTTTAATTTTAGGGTTTGTTTTGAGTTTTCTTTTTTTTTCGTGCCGCAAAAATACTACAACTTTCATTCCAACGGGCCCAAAATCAAAATTTTTAATCAGTCTAAATAACGATAATACTTAAAGCGTTGATATTGAATGAGCTGTGAACGTGCTTCTAAAAAGGAAAATAAAAAGCGGTTTTCTTTGGGTTTGCACCTTTTTATTACGTACCTTTGCAGCAAATTTAAAAGCTGTCAGCCTTCAGTAGTCATCCCTCAGCTCGGTTTAGACCGGCTGAAAGCTGATTGCTGATGGATGGAAGCTAATCTTGAAATCTTTAAATCTTGAATATTAAATCTTTAAATCAATAAATATGACAGCAAAAAGTAAGGTTGTAGCCCTTGAACATGTCGTCATCCGTTTTTCTGGCGACTCGGGCGATGGTATGCAACTTACCGGAAATCTTTTTTCGGATTCAACAGCATTTGCCGGAAACGATTTCGCCACCTTCCCGGACTATCCGGCTGAAATCCGCCCACCGCAAGGCACCGTGGCTGGCGTCTCTGGC
>JAFRRE010000184.1 GCA_017428285.1 Bacteroidales bacterium
CGTTTTGCTCGTGGCTACCTACAACGAAGACGGCACTATTGACGTGATGAACGCCGCTTGGGGTACCATGCTCGACCGCGACCGCGTGGCCCTCAACCTGACCGAAACCCACAAGACCGTGGAAAACATCAAACAACGCAAAGGCTTTGTCGTCCATATCGCCGATGCCGCCCACGTGATGGAAGCCGACTATTTCGGTGTCGTGTCCGGCAAGACCGAAAAGGACAAGTTCGCCAAGAGCGGTCTCACCGCGACCAAATCCTCATTGGTGGACGCTCCTATCATCAACGAGCTGCCTATCGCTATGGAGTGCGAGTTCATCGAATACCAAAGCGACGACACAGGCCTTGGCGTCATCGGCAAGGTGCTGCAGACATCCGTCGAGGCCAGCAAGATGAAGGAAGGCAAGGTGGATGTTGAAGCCCTGCAAGCCATCACTTTCGACCCCTACACACATGGCTATTATCAAGTCTCAAAGCGCGTCGGCGAGGCCTTCAAGGACGGATTAAAACTGAAATAATAATGAATAAAACCGTAATAACCCTTTTGTGCACTCTGGCTTTTGCCGCCTGCACAAACAATCAACCTAAAGACAATCAAAACAATAAAAATATGTAAAACACCGCTAAAGTCTATTTAACACGTGAAATCAGTCCCGAAGCATTAGTGAACATTTACAAGGCTTTGGGTGTGGAAGCCAAAGGTCGCGTGGCCGTGAAAATCTCGACAGGGGAGGGAAGCAACCCCAACTACCTGAAGCCTGAACTCATCAAAGACCTCGTTCATGCGGTTGACGGCACCATCGTGGAATGCAACACTGCCTACGGCAACGGTCCTGGCGATGAGAAGGACGAGCGCAACAACTCGGCTGTTCACTGGGAAGTCATTCGCAGACACGGTTTCACTGATTACTTCTCTGTCGATATCATGGACGAATACGACGAAATCCGCATCCCTGTGAAGGACCAGAGGCACATCAAATACGACATCGTGGGTGGACATATCGCCAACTACGACTTCATGATTGCCCTCAACCACTTCAAGGGACACCCGATGGGCGGATACGGCGGCGCACTGAAGAACCTCAGTATCGGCTGTGCCAGCAGCAACGGCAAGGCATATATCCACTCCTCGGGAAAGATGGAGAAACTCGACATGGCCAAGCTTTGGACACCTGAATACATCGGCGACCAAGACGGCTTCCTTGAGAGCATGGCGGCAGCAGCCCAAGCAGTGACGAACTACTTCCAAAAGAGACAGGGCATCATCTACATCAGCGTGATGAACAACATGAGCATCGACTGCGACTGCGTCGACCATCCCGCCCCCGTGAAGCTTGAGGACTACGGCATCCTCGCCAGCACCGACCCCGTCGCCCTCGACCAAGCCTGTGTCGACATCATCAACAACCAGCAGGTGACCGCCACCAACGACCCCACCGACCTGCTCAGCCGCATCAACAAGCAGCATGGCACCCACACTATCGACCATGCCGAAGCCATCGGACTAGGAACTAAAAAATACGCCATTGTAAACATCGACAAATAAAGCATCATGAAACGCATCACACTAATCCTTGCCGCATGCTGTCTAATCCTGACCGCCTGCGCGCAGAACAACAACAAAAACAAGGACAACAAAGAAACAACACAAACCAACGAAACAAAGGAGAACAAGGAAATGAAGACATTGATAGTTTACTTCTCGGCCACGGGCAACACCAAGGCCGCTGCACAAAAGCTGGCCAAAGAGTTCAACGCCGACCTTTACGAAATCACCCCCGAGGTGCCCTACACCTCCGCCGACCTTGACTGGCGCGACAAGACCTCACGCTCGACCATCGAGATGCAGGACAAGACTTCGCGTCCCGCCATCAAAGGCAAATGCGAGAACATCGCCGACTACGATACCGTGTGGATCGGCTTCCCTGTGTGGTGGTACACCGCACCCACTATCGTCAACACCTTCATCGAAGCCCACGACCTGAGCGGCAAGACCCTCAACGTGTTCGCCACCAGCGGCGGCAGCGACGTGAAGGACTCCTACAACGACCTCAAGAAGGCTTATCCGCAGTACACTTGGGGCGAGAGCAGGTTGATGAATTAACGCTATTGACTTCCAAATTGATTTAAGCCGTGGCCCTCGGGCTGCGGCTTTTTTTTGTACTTTTACAACCATGAATATCGAAGACTTTCGTGAATACTGCCTTTCATTAGGCGATGTGGAGGAAAAGTTGCCCTTCGCCAAGATGCCGGGAGGCGACTCGGTACTGGCCTTTTATGTCAACGGTCACACGTTTTGTTATTGCGACATCGACGATTTCAAGACCGTCATCGTGAAATGCCAAGCCGAGCGCATCCCCGAGCTTCTAGAAAACGCCAAAGGGATATGCCCACCCGACAACCACTTCAACGCCAAGTATTGGATAGGTTTGGAAGTGCAAGTCATTGAAACCGAACTATTAAAAGAACTGGTTACCAATTCCTACGAGATTGTACGAGCCAAAAACAAAAAGAAACCATCATGACATTCCTGATAGAATCTCTCATCGCGTGCGCCCTGTTCACGCTGTTCGTGTTCTTGATGTCGAGAAACCCCATCAAGAGCATCTTCAACTACACTCCCGCCATCATTGAGCGCTGCGACCAATTAGGGCTGGTGGATGCCAGCAACCGCCCTGGAGGGCCAGGTTTTTACGCCAAGAAGACTGTCGCCATGATTATATTTGGCGTCTTGCTGGGTTTGCTGGTCAGGTATGTCAACGGATGCGAGACCTATCTGTGCGGCGCTTTGACGGCCTATGCCCTCTGGGTGGTGGTGAATTGGTTCGACGCGCTGGTGCTCGACTGTCTCTGGTTCTGCCACGACAAGCATTTCGTCATTCCAGGAACGGAGGACATGACCGATGCCTACCACGACTATTGGTTCCATATTAAAGGAGCGCTCATCGGTATGCTGCTGGGCATACCTGCCGCCTTGGTTGCTGGATTAATTGTGATCATTTAATAAAAATATCCATGAAACAATCACCAATTATCGGTGTTACACCGCTTTGGGATACGGAACGCAAAAGTGTTTGGATGCTGCCGGATTATCTGGACGGCATCAGGGCCGCTGGCGGCATACCCGTCGTTTTGCCTCTTGAAATGAGCGAAGCGGACGCAGACCGTATCGTAGAGACCTGCGACGGATTCCTGTTTACGGGCGGTCAGGATGATTGCAGGCCATCCCCGCACTTGCTACATCGATGGTGCCTGGAACCAAGACGACCCCGAGAAATGGCTGTCGGTGATCCAGATACCGATAGAATAAGTCTTACAGTTGACTGGGACATCAGGCCGTGGCTCTTTGGCTGCGGCTTTTTTATAAAACTCCTTGAACTTATTCCTGTTTTTTATATCTTTGCAGTCCGAAATCGGACTATTTTTATATGAGGAGCAAGACAAAAGACTATCTTTCAGAGATAAGTGCACAAGAGAAACGCTTCGGGGCATTGTACCGTCAAGCGGCGTTGCATTTCGGCTTGTCGGAGTGTGCCATGTGGGTGCTCTATTTCCTTATTTCTTCGGACAAGCCGCTGACGCAACAAGAGTTGGGCGAAAGGATGATGTTCCCCAAACAGACCATCAACTCGGCGGTGGCGGGCCTCGTTCAGAAAGGTTGGCTGGAACTGCAACCTTTGCCTGACAGCCGTTCGCGAAAGCAACTACTGCTGACACCTGACGGTGAAGAACTGGCTCGCAACACCGTGAAGAAGATGCGAAAAGCAGAGGAACGGGCGGTGAAAACTCTTGGGCAGGAAAAAATGGAGCAATACATCGCCCTGCACGATGAGTTTTTGGCGCAACTCCAAATGAGATTTGAAAAAAAAGGAATTATCAGTAACTTAAAAACGAAAAAGATATGATAGACAGACAAAAGGATGAGCAGTATCACGAGATGCTGAACAATGGTGAAATGTACGACAGCGTGGATGACGAGTTCATCGCCTATCAACACGAGTTGGTGCAGCGGCTCAACGACTTCAACCGCACGGACGAGACACCAGAGGGATTGAAGGAGCGCGACGAAATCCTGAAGGAGATTTGCGGCACCTACGGCGAAGACCTGTATGTGATTCCGCCCGTGAGTGCCAACTGCGGACTGCGCCACGTCCACTTCGGCAAGCGCGTGGTGGTGAACTTCAGTTGCTGCTTCGTGGACGACGGCGACATCTACATCGGCGACGACACGATGATTGGCCCGAATTGCACGTTGGCCACGAGCATCCACCCTGTCTCGCCCCGTCTGCGCAAGTACAAGATTCAGCGCAACAAACAAATTCACATCGGCCGCAACGTGTGGCTTGGCGCAGGAGCCATCATCCTGCCCGGCGTAACCATCGGCGACAACTCGATTGTCGGTGCCGGCTCCGTGGTGACGAAAGACGTGCCGGCAAACGTCATCGTCGTGGGCAATCCCGCCCGTGTGCTGCGCCAGATTACGGAGGATGATGACCGCTTCGAGGGCGGCAAGCCCATCCCACAGGCGATGCTCAACAAATACCAGTAAACAGCGATGGCTGACCCGAAGTCTTGGAATCCGTGGCACGGATGCCGTCGCTACAGTGAGGGCTGCATGTTCTGAATGATTCCGAAAAAACCTTTCTTTTTGCTTACTTTTGCAGTCTTGTTGCCTTACCTTCTGTGCAACCCGCACTCGCGGTGTTCGGGAGATTCCCACCACCAACGTCCGGCACGAATATCCTCACCCGGTTGAATGGCGCGCGTGCAAGGTTCGCAACCAATGCTCGGATACCCGTTGTCGTGTAGTTTGTTATACGGCACATGGTTGGCTTTGATGTAATCCCACACCTGTTCTTCCGACCAGTGAATCAGTGGGTTGATTTTCAGCAGCCCGTGCCGTTCGTCCCATTCCACCAACTGCATGTCACTGCGGGTCACCGACTGTGCCTGCCGCAAGCCGCACACCCAGGCATCCAAGGTCTGGAAGGCGCGGCGCAGCGGTTCTAACTTGCGCACTTCACAGCAAGCATGCCGTTTCTCAATGCTCTCATAGAAAGGATTGATGCCCTGCTCACGTACGAATTGTTGTAAATTCTCCGTCTGCGGGCAGAACACTTCCATTTTGATGTGGTAATGAAGGTTGGTTTTGTCAATGAGCTGATACGTTTCGGGGAACAGCCGTCCTGTGTCCAAAGTGAAAATCCTTGCCTGAGGGTTGATTTTCAACATCATGTCGGCCAAAGTCTGGTCTTCAATACTCAAACTGGAAGATAAAGCTATATGCTCTCCAAATATGTCCATAAAATGTCCGAGGACCTCCTCTGGCTCTGACTTCTCAAACCTTTGGTTCAAGGCTTCAATATCTTTTGCAGTGTATTTCATTTTATTAACTCTAAACTTTAAACTCTAAATTACCACCATTCCAGCACCGATTGTCTCGAAGGTATCTGGGTCAATGAAGATGAGAGAACCCGTGGTGCGGTTGTCGGTATAGGCATCCACCACCAACGGGTTGGCTGTTTTAACATTGATGACAGCGATGTCGTTCATTTTCAGCGAAGAGACACCTTCCATCTTCTCCAAGGTGTTGACATCCACCTTGTAATCCACTGACTGCACCATGCCAACGGTTTCAGCCACAGCAGTGCGAATGATATAACGTTTCCGTAGTTGCATCTCCATTTCGTTGAACCAACAGCAACGCATCTTCAACTGCTGCGTGATGACGGGTTGTGGGGCATCGCCAAGGACCAGCATGTCACCGCGGCTGATGTCAATGTCATCGTTGAGCAACACCGACACGGATTCAGGAGTGTGGGCCGCCTCCAATACTTTATCGGCTTGCATAATGGATTTTACGGTGCTTTCCATGCCTGAAGGCAGCACCCGTATTCGGTCGCCTACACGCAGCACACCGCCGGCCATACGTCCAGCATAGGCGCGATAGTCCGGAAATTTGTCGGAGATAGGACGGATGACATATTGCACAGGCAACCGCATAGGTTGACCAGGGTCCCCCATCTTGTGGTCAATAGACACTGTTTCCAACAGGTGCATCAATGTGCCGTTGGTATACCACGGCATGTTGGTAGACTCTGTCACCACATTGTCGCCATACTTGGCCGAAATGGGAATGAATCTCAATTCTGCACGAATGCCGATGGTTTCGGCCATTTTTTTGTAATTCAGGCAAATGCTATTGAAAACATCCTCGCTAAAACCTACCAAGTCCATCTTGTTCACACATACGGTGATGAAAGGGATGCCAAGCAGTGAGGCAATGTACGAATGCCTTACGGTTTGTTCCACAACACCATTGCGTGCGTCGATAAGGATAATGGCGAGGTCGGCGGTGGACGCTCCCGTCACCATGTTGCGGGTGTACTGCACATGGCCAGGGGTATCGGCAATGATGAATTTTCTTTTTGGAGTGGCAAAATAACGGTAGGCCACATCGATAGTAATACCTTGTTCACGCTCGGCGCGCAGTCCATCGGTAAGGAGTGCGAGATTCACCTCCTCGTTGCCTCTGCTTCGGGAGGCGGCCTCCACCGCCTCCAACTGGTCTTCGAAAATCGACTTGCTATCGTACAACAGTCTTCCTATCAGGGTGCTTTTACCGTCGTCAACGCTGCCTGCCGTTGTGAAACGTAGCAGCTCCATATCTAAATATCCTTTGGTTTCCATTTTTTCTTAACTTGTAAAATCAGAAATATCCTTCTTTTTTTCGATCTTCCATAGCGGTTTCGCTGCGCTTGTCATCCGCGCGCCCACCACGCTCAGTGATACGGGTTGCGGCAATCTCAGAGATGATGTCCTCCAAGCTGTTGGCTTCGGAGATGGTGAGACCGGTGCAAGTGATGTCACCAATGGTACGGCATCGCACACGGCGGGTTTCGACTACCTCGGTAGGTTTAAGCATCATGCAAGGCTCGGCTGCAAGCCATTGTCCATCACGCAAGAAGCACTTGCGCTCATGTGTAAAATAGAGTGACGGCAGGGGTATGTTCTCCTGATAGATATACTGCCACACGTCCATCTCAGTCCAGTTGCTAATAGGGAACACACGAAAGTGTTCGCCAATGTTCTTGTGTCCGTTGAAGATGTTCCACAACTCGGGTCGCTGGTTCTTAGGGTTCCATTGCCCGAACTCGTCACGGTGCGAGAAAAAGCGCTCTTTGGCGCGGGCTTTTTCTTCGTCGCGACGTGCCCCACCGATACAGGCATCAAATTTGTATTTCTCGATGGTGTCCAACAAAGTGGTGGTTTGCAGTCGATTGCGGCTGGCATTATAGCCTTTTTCCTCTTTCACGCGTCCTGTGTCGATACTTTCCTGCACGGAGCCGACAACCAACTGTGCGCCTAATTTCTCCACTAACGCATCGCGGTAGTCAAGGGTCTCCTGGAAATTATGCCCAGTGTCGATATGCAATAAGGGGAACGGGATTTTGGCGGGATAAAATGCCTTGTAGGCCAAATAAGTGACCACAATGGAGTCCTTACCGCCGGAAAATAAAATGGCAGGCCGCTCAAACTGTGCCGCCACTTCCCGCAGTACATAGATGGACTCGGATTCTAATTCTTTTAAATGGGTGAGTTTATACATTGTTGAATTAACTTTCGTTGAAATGATAATTCGGCGTTAGCCAATCTTCGATTTGTTGAATTGTTGAATTGGTTAGGAGAAGGCGCCAGCAAGATATTTTTGGGTGAGTTCATGCTGGGGATGTTGGAACACCTGTTCCGCAGGGCCGCTCTCGATGACTTCACCGAGGTACATGAAGACCACGTTATCGGCGATACGAAGCGCTTGCCGCAAGGTGTGTGTCACCATGATGATGGAATAGTCCTCCTTTAGCTTCACGAAGAGGTCTTCCACGGTTTTGGCAGATATGGGGTCCAAGGCGCTGGTGGCCTCGTCAGCGAGGATGTATTCAGGTTGCACAGCCAAAGAGCGGGCGAGACACAGACGTTGCTGCTGTCCGATAGAGAGTCGCGCGGCGGGCGTCCGTACACGTCCCCTTACCTCATCAAGCAGTCCCACTGCCCTCAAGTTCTTTTGTACATGATATATTAGTTGCCGCCGTTTCTTGAACATCTTGTTAATGCGGCAACCGTAGGCCACATTGTCGAAAATTGACATGGGAAGCGGGCACGGGCGTTGACTCACCAGTCCGATTTTGCGTCGCAACTCGGTGATTTCCGCACCGCTATGGATGATGTCTTGACCATCCACCAGCACCTGTCCCTCCATGCGTACGCCTTCCACCGAATCTATCAAACGGTTGAGTGTACGTAACAGAGTGGTTTTGCCGCACCCAGAAGGACCGATGATGCAGGTAATCTGCTTTTCAGGCAATGTGACATTTACATTTTTCAGAATGTGATTGTCCTTGATATAAATATTAAGATTTTGAGTTTCTATCATTTAGACTTTATTTTTTGAGAATCGGTTGGTGATAAAGCGTCCGCAAATACTGAGTATAAATACAATGATGGTAAGCACTAAGGCAGCGGCATAGGCACGGTCCACCACTTCTGGAATAGGGCTGCTCAGCTGGAAGAACACCGCCAAAGGCAACGTGGCCGCTGGCTGCGACAAAGAGGTAGGGATGCTATCGGTATAACCTGCTGTGAACATCACACTGGCGGCATCGCCAATGGCGCGTCCAATCGACAGCAAGGTAGCCGTGGCAATACCGGGTGCTATTTGGCGCAGCACCACTTTCAAAGTCTCCCAACGCGTGGCACCCAATGCCAAACTCGCCTCTAAGATATCCCGTGGAAAGTTTCGCGTCGCCTCATCCATAGTGCGGATGAAAATCGGGATAATCAGCAATGTGATGACGATAATACCACCCAACAAAGAGGTTCGCAAGCCGAAATATATCATAATGGTGAAACCAAACGCACCATACACGATAGACGGCACACCGAAAAGCACATCGAAAGCCATGCGTGCCACGTAGGCCAGTTTGGAATCTTTTTTCAGATAGACATTCATGAAAAAGACCACGGGAATGGAAACCAGCAATCCCAGCAAAGTGGAAGCCCCTACGATGTAAAGCGAACCAACAATGGCATTGAGAAAGCCGCCTTCCTTGCCGATATAGAAACCACCGCCTGGTAGTTTGCTGATCATGTCCCAGCTCATCGCCTTACAGCCTTTGGAAAAAACGGTCCAAATGACACTGATGACAAAGCCAAAGACAATGAACATGGCAATCCACATGAAACACTTGGCGATGCTTTCTTTCAATTTCTTCTTTTTGGCAATATTCATAGCTGCTTAATTTTCTGATTTTTCCAAACGATAGAGGATAATACGGGATAGAAGGTTGAATATCAACACAACAACGAACAGGATTAAAGCTGCAAACATCAGCGCCGACTCATAAAGCGGCATTGAGAGCATCTCGCCATAGTTGTTGGCGATAAGAGCGGGGATTGGATAGCAGGAATCCAAGATACCCTTGGGGATGCCAATGACACAACCGCAGACCATCAGCACGGCGATGGTCTCGCCCATGGCACGTGACACCGCAAGAACGGTGGAGGCAAGAATGCCCGACAAGGTTTTACGCAGCACCACCCTTTTGGTGGTCTGCCAACGAGTAGCACCCAATGCCAGCGAGGCCTCGCGCAACTCCATCGGAACACTGGAGAAAACCTCGATAAAAAGACTCACCAATAGCGGTATCACCATGACCCCCAGCACAATGCCGGCAGCCAACACCGTATAGCCCGTTGAGAACTCCACAAAATGAGGAGCCACATGCTGCGAGATCCAAGGTACAATCACCAATATGCCCCATACTCCATAGATGACGGATGGTAGTGCGGCAAGGATGTCCAATGCTGGAAACACAAATTTCCGAACGATAGACTTGGAGTATTCGGTAAGATAAATCGCAGTGAGCAACGAAATAGGGAGGGCTATCAGTATGGCCAGCAGGGTCACCCATATCGTGCCCATGATGAACGGCAGGAAGCCGAACTGACCTTTCATAGGTCGCCACTCCGAAGAGAACAGCAATGTCCATAGTGACTTGTCCTTCAAGACGGGAGCCGACTTGAGGTACAGGCCTATGGCAATGACCACCACCATCAGGATAGCCATGATGGTGAGGGCAAACATAATGCCTAGCGCAGCCTTGTCCTTGATGATTCGGGACTTATGCATACATTATTGATCGTTCGTTTTCAATTGTTCCAGCCCCTTCTGCAGTTTGTCTTCGCTAAGGCTGATATATCCTATTGGCACATTGTACTGCTGGCCTTCGGTGAGTACATACTCCAAAAACGCCACCACAACAGGATTTGTAGGCACGCCATGGCTCACCAAATAAAGATCACGGGCGGGTGGTGAAGGATATTTGTCTTCAGCGACAGCGGCAATAAAGTCGTCTTTGGTGTCATAAAAATATTCTTCGGCATCAATGGTGCCATCGCTGTTGGCATCAATCGGGCAAACCAACAATCCAGTGTTGGGTTTACGGCTCTTTTCATCGTAAGCATAGCCGATATTGTTGAGTCCTATGCCCAATTTGTCGGCCTGGATGGCAGAAGCCAGACCGGGGTCGCCAAACACAGCCGTGCCCAACAGGTCTTCTTGTTTCATGCCCATCCACATAGCAAAGGTTTCGGCAGCGCCACAAGCATCGGAACGGGTATAAACATGTATTGGAGTATTATTGTCAGTGCCAAGCACCTGTCCCCAAGTGGTGTATTCACCAGTAATCCAAATCTTAGTGGCTGCTTCTTTGGAGATGCCATGTTGTATCAGCTCCTGTGCCAATGGGTTCTCGGCATTGATTGTAATGACCACCGCATCTTTGGCGGAGGCAAACGGCAATGCACCCTTCTCTAACTCAGGGCTATACACCTCACGCGACACCATTCCGAGATCCACTACATCGGCCAGCACATCGGTCATGCCCTTTCCGGCACCGCCTGCCGACAAGTCGATACGCACTCCCGAATGGAGTTTCTGAAACTCCTCTGACCATTTGACGGCCAGAGGATATAACGCAAAGGCACCCGAAATGGTAATGTTGCCGCTAAGTTCTCCATTGGCATTCTTTGTAGCTTTACGGTCACCGCCACCGCAGGAGACCAGTGAAAATAACAGGCCGCCACATATCATAAGGCAGACCATAGTTTTTAAAACGGATAAAGTCGTTCTTTTCATAGGAAATATTTTTGAAATTTAGATTTTACACTGCAATAGTTCATATTTATACAGTAAATTAGTTTACAGTACGTATATTTACTAAAACGGTGCAAAAATACATTTTTTTATTCAATTATGCATATTTGAAAAAAAATATAAAAAATATCGCATCGTATCAAGCCATTGGTCTTCGAGCTACGTCTTTTTTGTATTTTTGTGCCAATAAACACCCCAATTATGGACGCCAAAGAATACATTCAAGAACTTAACCTAGCGCCCCATCCCGAAGGCGGCTGGTACCGTCAGGTGTACGGCAACGACGAAAACGGCATGAAGCGGATTTCCACTATCTATTATATGCTCTGCGACGAGGATTTCTCGGCTTTCCATCGCTTGCATGACGTGGTGGAAATCTGGTATTACCATGCCGGCGAGCCGCTCGACATCTATGTGATTGCTCCCGACGGCGAAATGAAGACACACCATCTTTCGGCCGATGGCGAAATGCAGGTTGTCATCGAACCTGAGTTATGGTTCGCCGCGGAACTGCCAAGCAAAAAGGGATTCTCTCTCGTGGGATGCGCTGTGGCCCCTGCTTTCACCTTTGAAAACTTTGAGTTGGCAAAGAAGGAAGAACTGTTACACGATTTCCCGCAACACGAGGCACTCATTGAAAGAATGTGCAGATGAAAAACATGATCAAAATGAAAAAGTGGTTACTTTCCATATTCCTTTTGTGTTCGTTGGGCCTTTGGGGACAAAGCACTCAAGAGCCATATACCCTGAAGCAAGTCGTGGTGCTGAGCCGCCACAATATCCGCTCTCCCCTTTCGGGAAGAAGTTCAAGGCTGCAACGCATCACGCCGCATGAATGGCACCCATGGTCATCGTCGCCAGGCGAACTGTCGCTGCGCGGCGGCGCGCTGGAAACGATGATGGGCCAGTATTTCCGCAAATGGCTCGTCAGCGAAGGGCTGATGCAGGAAAACGAAATCCCCGCCGAGGGAACCATGCGTTTCTATGCCAACTCCATGCAGCGCACCATCGCCACGGCACAGCATTTCTCCTCGGGGATGCTGCCTGTGGCCAATGTCCGTATCGAGCACCATTGCGAAGTGGGCAAGATGGACTCGGTGTTCACACCGCAGATTACCGACGACAACGAGGCTTTCAAAACCCTTGCACAACAACAAATCACTGCCATGGGCGGCGAAAAGGGCATGATCGGCATTGGCGAGAAGATGGCGGACAACTACAAAGTGTTGGAGCGCGTGCTCGACATGGACCAAAGCAAGGCCTGCCTTGAAGGCGACACCTGCCATTTCCGCACCGACGATGCACACGTGTATCTCATCAAATATCGCGAGCCGGGAATGGGCGGTTCGTTGCGCCTCGCCTGTCAGGCTGCCGATGCGCTCGTCCTACAGTACTATGAAGAACCCGATGCGGTGAAGGCCGCCTTCGGCGACACGATCAGTTGGGAGGATTGGGAACACATTTCCGCCATTAAGGACTGGTATGGCGACGTGCTGTTCACCGCACCTGCCGTGGCATGCCAAGTGGCCCGACCGCTCTTGCGGACGATGCTCGAAGAACTGAGGAACGACGAAAGGAAGTTCACTTTCCTTTGCGGCCACGACTCCAACATCGGCAGCGTGTTGGCCGCACTGGAGGCGGAGGATTACAGCCTGCCACAGACCATCGAGAAAAAGACGCCTATCGGCTGCAAACTAGTCATTGAGAAATGGGAAGATGCCGAAGGACATCTGTTCGTTTCGCTTAACCTGGTTTACCAAAGCACCGAGCAATTGCGCAACATGACCTTGTTGGACTTGGAGAACCCGCCGATGGTGTTCCCCATTCATCTCAAAGGGATGAAAGCCAATAGTGACAGTCTTTATCCATACGAGGCTTTGGTGGAGCGGTTGGTGGAAAAACTATAGTTTAGCATACTTGTTATGGACGTGTGATGTTCCGCCACAGCATCCAGTCTCTCTTTACGCCCAAGTAAAGTTCTCCTCTCCTGCCCCAATCTCAAAGTGACACTTGGCGATGCCGAGGTCGAGGGCTGCATAGCCGATGAACGAGAACTTCGCCTTGGCCTCCACGCGGTTGCCTTCGTGAAGGATGAACTCAAACTTCTGCTGGTTGACGGCCGTGGGAGCAAGCAAAGCGGCTTCCATGCCTTGGTGGAACCATTCGGGCATGGCACCTTCGACACGACAGAAATGCTCAATGCCTTTCTTTTGGGCATGGGCCACGCCTTGGGTGACGCCATAGCCCAACGAGATGACCGCCACCAACGACTCGCCGTCAAGCACCTGGTATTGGTCGGGCTGCTTCTTGAAGGACATGCCCACCCAACAGGTGTTCAAACCGAGGGTTTGGGCCAAAAGCACCACTTTCTTGCCATAATAGCCGAGTTTCACGTCCTCTCCCTTGGGACCGATGACGGCGATGTAATTGCCGACGCCCTTGAACCCACCGTATTTCGCCATGCCGCTGGCAAAGGCTTTCGGTTCGTTGGTGACCAACTGAAGGTGCAGTTGTCCCTGCGTATTGCATTCGTCAATCAAGGCCTGCAGTTGCGCGACCTTTTCCGATTCGATGGGTTTTTCCAAGTATTGCCGCACCGAGTGGCGGGCAACGATTGCTTCTTGTAGTGTCATAATGCGTTCTATTATATGCCACAAAGATAAACCATTTTTTCATACTTTTGCAGCCATGAACTGGACAATAATAATCATCGAGACCATCGTTCTCACCCTCGCTGTTATGCTAAAAACAGTATAATGACAATTGACACGACCAATATGTGCTCGCACTTGCAAAAGAAGCTATTTGAGGAGGATGGCGCTTATCATCGTATTTGGATAGCATTGCAGAATGACCTGGAATTGACAGCCGTGGTTCGTTCACGCCAGCTTCACATTTACCGCCATGGCAAGAAAGTGCTAGTTTTGGCTGGAAAATCTGCTCCCAAAATCATTAGGGAAGATCGAATCAGCGAGATGTTATAGGAAGTCTTCGGGCTGCGGATTTTTTTTCAACTTTTTTAAAATCAATAGTTCGTTAAAATTTTGATTATTAAGCGGCGGATTTTACGCCATAAAACAATAGTTCTTTGAAAATTTCCTGATTTAAGTTGAAGTTCGGTGTTTTTCCGAACGTTGATAATATTCGTTGGACCATTACCGTGTTGTGGATGAGGAGCTTGACATCCTCGACCGAGAGGCTCAGCCCCGACTCGACAGAGAGGGCCTTGGCGAGCGGCTCTCGCACGACTTGCCGAACCTGGCCATCTGGCTGAAGTTGACGCGTCCGGTTATGGAAAGATAACAAATCATGGTCTCGATGAAGAATTGTTTGAAAGATTTGTGTAAATTTGCTACGCGGAAAAGGAGCTGCTCGCAGATCCCTCTCAGCTGGTCAAGTGGATTGGTCTTCATTGTAATCTAATGTTTTAG